>MTLU01000008.1 GCA_002010975.1 Candidatus Bathyarchaeota archaeon JdFR-07
TTTGTTCGATTTCACCTTTCTTCTTAAGTTGCTCCCAAGTTAGTCCGTCCTTTTCTCCTTGCAATGCTTTTTCCACTTTTTCTCGAAATTCTGTGTATGCACGTCTTTTCATCTTTTCCTCCCAATGGCTCCTATACTCGACCAGATTTATTAGTTCTACTTTTTTCGATTTTGCACAATCTACGTAGTGTGTGGTGAATAAAGTTTCTTTCTAAACCCAGAGGTAAAGTTCTATCCACACGCAGCATAAGCGTTCTGGAACTCTAAGGCGCGCTATAACATGCAAAAAAGTGTCGAACTCTCGGGTGAATAGCTGAAATACTAGTAAAATCTAGCTGTTTTAATCTCAAAATCGCCAGTTTTGAACCGCAAACTGATAGTATGCGGAAAAGTTCGAACCTGCCGAGTTTGAAGCTACTCCATGCTACTTTAAATTCTTCTTTTAAGCTTGTTTTGGAGATATTTTCCAGAAATGGTAGAAAATGTTGCCTTTACACCGATATTTTAAACGGATATTTGAATCTATCCCGGGCTACCACTTCTATTGAGGCTTTTATGTCCGTTTTGCGTCTATTTTTAGGAAAGGACTCCTCTAAACTCGACACCTTGTTTCTTATAGTTTCTATTGTTTTGAGAGANCGGAATTTGCCGCTGTAACTATGTCTCTGAACTCCATAAGCGTGATCGTCAACGCTCTTCTGTTGAAAGGGGCAAAGATTTAGGCTGTATGGGCAAGAAGATAACTGGCAGATAAAAACGAAGTTAGTGGCGATGTCTTTGTTTCGCTTGCGCATACATGATCCAGAATTCCGAAGAGTTCTGTGAAAATTCACAAGGGGAACCCAAGGTGCCATACAATTATAGTTATTGATATTATAATTCCTAACCATTGTAATCCAAAACAAATACGTTTCTTTCACTTTATAAAGAGCCTACTTTTGAAAAGCATCAACGTGACTTTGGTAACATATACTACTTTGCTAGCATCAACTTCAAAAACATTTGCGAAAATTTTTCGTCTTTATGATTTCGCTGAAATCATAAAGGGATTTATTAAGACGACCTTAGCTTTTATACGAGGGGAACTAGTTGAGAGTTGCCTTCTTTGTTTGGGAATTCCCCCCAGCCATTGTGGGTGGACTGGGAACCTACGCTCAATACATCACTAAGGAGTTCATTTCTTTAGGCTGGGACGTCTGCGTCTACACCCTTAACCCCGGCAACCTAAAAACCAGGGAGGTTCTCGGCGGTGTTGAAATCCACAGACCCCTCATTGTGGAAGCGAGCAACATCTTTCCCATATTTGTGATGGATGACCTGAAAAGATGGGGCAAAAATATAAAGTTCTTTAATGATATGTTTGTTTACAACACCTTGTCAGCTGCAAAAATGATAAATAATGTCATCAAGAAAGAGAAATACGAATACAGTATAATTTCTATCAATGACTGGTTGAGCAGTATCGCGGGAATTATTTGCAAGAATGAATTAAAAATACCGGTTATATTCCACGTACACTCAACCGAATGGGGGAGGAGTGGCGGAAAAGGCTCTGCTATTGTGGGGCATTTGGAATCAATGATGGCTGAAAGAGCAGACGGCATCATAACGGTAAGTCATACTATGAAGAAGGACTTAACCAAACATGGATGGCCAGAGTCAAAGATACACGTAGTCTGGAACGGCGTTGACCCCGAAAGATACAGTCCTGAAATATGTAAACCAGATGATGTGCGGAAACTTAGGAAAAAACATAAGATAGCCCCAGATGAAAAAATGATACTTTTTATCGGTCGTCTGACTTGGGTAAAAGGAGTTAGAAATCTAGTTCAGGCAATGCCGCTTGTCTTAGTTGATTACCCCAAAACAAAATTAGTAATCCTTGGAAAGGGCGAGGAACAACGAGACATAATGGAACTGGCTGATCGACTTGGCATAAGCAAAAACGTAAAATGCCACTTTGAATTCGTGCCCGAAAAAGAACGAATATTATACTATGCAGCCTCAGATCTGTGCGTTTTTCCTTCAACTTATGAGCCTTTTGGCATAGTCAGTCTAGAAGCAATGTCCATGGAAAAGCCCATTGTGGTTGGAGCCAAAGGCGTAGTTGGATTTAAAGAACAAGTTTTGGCTACTGGCTCGGAGCAGAACGGTGTTCACGTGAATGGAGAGGATCCAGCGGACATTGCTTGGGGAATCAAAGAAATACTCAAAGATTCTTCCCGAGCGAGATGGTGGGGACGGAATGGACGGAAAAGAGTTTTGAAGTATTTCACTTGGAGAAAAGCCGCAGAGCAGACTCTCGAAATTTACCAAAGCTTCATCAGTGAAAGACCAAACTGAGCCTCAAGGTTTAAAAAGTTAACTAATCTCTCTTAGAGAATTCCATCACGATTTTCTTGATGTTATAGCTATTTGTAAAGCGTGATGTTTTTTCTTTTACTATTAGATATCTTTCAGATTGTTTAGCGCTAGATTAAAAACAACACACGAGCTCTATATCTATTATGAAAACGGTTACAGGAAGATGGATCATTGAAGAAAACTAAAATTATCTGCACAATTGGTCCTGCCAGCCTTCAAACGGAAATGCTGCAAAGAATGTATCAAGTAGGGATGAATGGTGCCAGAATAAACACTGCCTATGGGACTCTTGATCAATACAGGCTGATTGTGAATAATATTCGAGAAACAGCTGATATCCCAATAATAGTTGACATCAAAGGACCTGAAATCAGGCTTCGAGTTAGGCGAAAGAGAATCATTAAGAAGGACGACGTTGTAGAGATTGGCTTCAATCACGAGGAAATCAGTTTCAACCACAACTTCTACGATAAGATGAGTATCGGTGACGACGTCTACATTGACAACGGCAAGATTAGGACACGGGTTGTTGAAAAGAACAACGGGATACTGCGTTTATTGGTAACGAACGGCGGTGAAATAGACGATGGTAAAGGAGTCAATATTCCCAACAAACAACTTTCAGTTCCATCTCTCTCAAAGAAGGATCTAGAAATCATTGAGTTTGCAAAGGAATATGATGTTGAGTATATAGCTCTTTCCTTTACAAGAAGCGTTCAAGACGTGAAAAATTTAAAGTCTGAGGCTGAGGGTTTTAAGGGGGCAATCATTGCCAAGATTGAAAATTTTGAAGGCGTTAAGAACTTCGAAGAAATCTTAGATGCCGTAGAATGCATCATGATAGCTAGAGGCGACTTAGGTGTTGAAATAGAACCTGAAAGAGTTCCGTTGGTTCAGAAATCGATAATCAGACTATGTAATCAAGTAGGCAAAACCGTTGTGACCGCTACAGAGATGCTCGAATCCATGATGTATCAGCCAACCCCAACTAGAGCCGAAGTTAGTGACGTGGCCAACGCAATACTGGATGGAACAGACGCAGTGATGCTTTCAGGGGAAACATCGATAGGTAAGTATCCGGTAGAATCTATTTCGATGATGTCTAGAATAGCAAGAGAAACCGAAACAGCGGTAGAGAGTCACGTTGAAGATGGAAAGTTCATCAATATCTCGGATACCGTGAGCAAAGCCATTCAAAGGATATGCCAAAACATGCCTGTTGATAAAATCGTCACCTTGACTAGATCGGGATACACAGCACAAATGATAGCAAGACTCAGGATTGCACAACCAATAATTGCGGTTACACCAGAGAAAAGAGTTAAGAAACAACTTGAGTTAGTTTTCGGCGTATATCCTGTACACATAGATTATCGTAACGAGAAAGATCGAATACTAGCCGTCGCAAACAAACTTCACTCCATGAACCTCATAAGCGATGAAGATACTGTGCTGTTTACTGCCGCCTTTAGAACAGTTGTGAAGCACGCAAGTAACCTAATCGAAATACACAACATTAAAGAGCTTATGGATTACACGGCAGCGTGAGTGTTGCCTAACCATTCGACCATAATAAAGAAGTGGAGAATTTAGATTCCGTCATCAATCTCTTGATCCGTTCAGCTATTTCTAAAGCGTTTTTAAAGGGTCGTTGGCACAGATTTCTTCCAAATACCAGCCCAGTCGCTCCTGCTTCAAAAGAGATTCTGACCTTTTCTAAGAGTTCCCTGTCCCCCATTATTTTCTCCTCCAAAAACTAACACTATCGTTCTTCCTGCAGACTTTACGACTTTCTCAAGGGCTTCCTTTGTATTTAGCCGGAGCGACTTGTACGACTCTGGATACAGTTGACTTTTCTCTTTATCGTATTCTGGTATGTTGACTTTCACCATGTCAGCGCCTAGTTCGTTGGCCACTCGTGTTGCATAGTCAACAGCGTAGAGGCTGTCCCTACCACCTTTGGCTTCGATGGCCTCACCCCTCGGATAAGCCCAAACGATAGGGGGCATACCAAACCTTTGGGCATCTTCTCTTATCTTGGCGAATTGAATGAAATCTTCTTTTAAGCATAATGAAAAACATCTCCCAAAGTTATCTGGTTTCCCCCTGATACTTTATTCTTTCTGGTCGGTTAATGATGTTGAATAGTTTTAGTAATCACTAGAAGAGCGAAAAGAATTAAGAAAGTTTCAATCATTTATGAGCGGTTGATTTCGGTCAAGAGGTTTTGGGAAATGTTTAGAGATCCCATTTGTGGAATGTCTTTGGATGAGAAGGAAACAGAATTCAAGACGCAAGTGAGGGGAAGAACGTATTACTTCTGTAGTGAATACTGTAAACATACTTTTTCAGAAGAAAAGAGAATAGCATATTTCTCAATGGAAATCGGGTTGACTGACGATATTCCCACCTATAGTGGAGGTTTGGGAGTCCTCGCGGGCGACACAATAAGGTCCAGCGCCGACTTGAAAATACCATTAGTTGTAGTTTCGCTCATCAGCAGAAAAGGATACCTGAAACAGGAGATCACCAAAGAGGGGAAACAGATTGAACACCCAGTTGAGTGGACACCATCCAAATTCATGAATGAACTGCCAACCCAAGTAAGGGTACAAATTCAAGGCAGAGAAGTGGAAATAAAAGCTTGGCTCTACGATCACCAAAGTTTGACAGGGGGAATCGTCCCCATTCTATTTCTCGACACCGATGTCGAAGGCAACACCCCTGAGGATAGAGAAATTACTTCTTTCTTGTACGGAGGCGACGAGAGATATAGGTTGAAACAGGAAATCGTCTTGGGAATCGGTGGGATAAAAATGCTTGAAGCAGCTGGCTTTAAAATTAGAAAATATCATATGAATGAAGGACATCCAAGTCTCCTAACTCTGGAGTTGCTACGAAAAAACGATATGAATCCAGATAAGGTTAGAGACCTCTGCATATTTACTACCCACACTCCGGTTGAAGCGGGACACGACAAGTTTCCATATGATGTGGTTCAGGAGATATTGGGGGAAATAATTCCTCTGAAAACTCTGAAGAAATTTGGTGGTCAAGATAGGTTGAATATGACACGTCTTGCCCTTAATTTGAGTAAATACGTGAATGGGGTCACTAAAAGACACAAGGACTTCTCAAGGAAGCTGTTTCCAGGATATCATATTTCAGCAATAACTAATGGTGTCCATTCGTTCACTTGGACCTGTGATAGCTTCAGAAAATTATACGATAAGTATTTACCCGGATGGGCAAATGAGCCAGAGTTGTTAGTTAGAGTTGACGGAATTCCAGATGAAGAGATCTGGCAGGCGCACATAGAAGCAAAAGAAAAACTTCTAGATTTTGTTTATAAAAAAACCGACGTTAATCTGGATCGAGATGTTTTGACTCTGGGTTTTGCTCGAAGGGCAACTGCATACAAAAGACCGGATTTGTTGTTTTCGGATGTGGGAAAACTCAAAGAAATCAACAGCAAGGGACGAATACAGGTAATTTTTGCAGGCAAGGCGCATCCTAAGGATCTGTCGGGAAAGCAGCTGATTGAGGAAATTTACGGCTACATCGAAAAGCTGAGGAACGTGATGAAAATTGTTTACTTGGAAGATTATGATATGCAAATGGCAGCTAAGCTTACTTCTGGTGTGGATGTTTGGTTGAATACTCCTTTACCGCCGTTGGAAGCCTCTGGAACGAGCGGAATGAAGGCAGCACACAACGGCGTGATAAACTTCAGCGTCTTAGACGGCTGGTGGGTCGAAGGCTGGATTGAGGGTGTTACCGGCTGGGCTATAGGGCCGCATCCAAGCGAGCAGCTCTCAACCGAAGAGACTAAAATCAGAGAGTTAGATGATTTATACAATAAGTTAGAATACATAATTATTCCAATGTTCTATCAGAAAAGAGACGAGTGGATAAAAATGATGGAGAATTCCATAGGAAAGATCGCCTACTATTTCAACAGCCACAGAATGATGCGCAGATACGTCACTGAAGCTTACCTGTAGATTTTGTTCCATTAATTATAAAGAGGATCCTCTTTTGGCAGGGGGTTGTTTCTGCTGGTTTCTTTCTGGTGGCCACGTTGTTGAATTACTGGCCTCCTGTTCTGCAATGTCTCTTGATGACTTCCCTGATGATTGCGCTCATTTACTGCGCCTATAGACTCCCAGCTAATTAGGCAAGGCGTGGAACGAAACCCCTGCGTAGACCATTGTTTTTTGGAGTAATTAGCATGTTTGGCACAGTCGCTGGTGCTTTAATTTTCGGTGTTCTACCACACTTCACAGGGTTTCCATTGTTTCCCATAATCGTGATGTTTCTGGGAGTCTTGTTAGTCTTTGGCATGACGAGATTTCTCCGACAATACGATTGGAAGCAGGCAAACGACCTACACAGATTTGGCCTTGCAGCCGGAGCGCTAACTCCCCTCATCGTGTTTACTCCTTTGCAGGAACTCGACCAGACCAGAACCGACAATTCAATGGGGATGGGTCTGGTCGGTTTAGCCTTTCTGATCGGGCTTGTTTGGTTGGGATGGCAAATCAGAAAGCGAACACAAGCTATGAGGAAAACCGATGGAGACCACAATAGAAGTCGGTGTAGGCTGTTTTATTTCGTTTCCCATAGTCTTACACCTCATCACTTTACAAGGTTGTCTTAACACTTTTTCGACTTATTTTCCAGAAACTTTCTTGGAATCCTAAAACTTTATATTAACAATACCTGCAACTAAGTATGGACTATAAATACTTGTCCATCCTAGGCTCGTAGAGATACCAATTAGCGAAGAGAATGTAAGGTTCCTATGTGGTGACTGATTTAACTTGTCGTTCGAGATACAAGAACTACCGGACATTGTAAGAGTAGTTGTCTTGTTAAGCTTTAGGGAAGAAGATCGCCTTACAAAATCTCTGCTTAAGAAAAAGGTAGAGGAATATTTAGCGAACGGTGCTTTTATCATTATCAGAATGGACGATCTTGATGAAGCGTTGGAAGAGATGGTGTCTGAAGGCCTTTTAGCCAAACATGACGGCAACTTCGAACTGACACGTCAAGGTATTCGGTTGAGTAAGGAATGGAAGAATTTGTTGATAAAAAGAGACCCTGTGCTTGAAGTAGTGGCTGGATTGACCGACGGCTCCATCACAGGTCTTATTGTTATTCTCTCCACTTTCTTAGCTGGTTTACATATAGACATGGCGTTATTTGCCGCGATCCTAAGTTTAGCAGCGGTGTCTATAACAAATTTCTCAAGCTTTATGCTGGGTGGAAAAACTGAAGACATGGCAAACATCCTCACTCTTAAGGCTTTAATAGACCATAGTCTAAGTGACATTCCCGATAAAAAGGAACGAATGATGTCATTAAGACTTGCTAAACATTTGTTCACAATTCTAAGAAGAGACATAACTAGATCAAATCTCTTGTCGGCTTCACTCTGCGGTGTTACCACCTTTCTGGCAGGCATCATACCACTAATTGCTTTCTTAAGCCTACCAAAACCCCTCAACATCATCGTATCACTCGGCACAATCGGAGTTATGACAACCGTCTTCCTTGTCCGTTATCGCGCTAAAAAAGCGCAAGTATCTTGGAAAGTAATCCTTCCGGAGACGGTAGTAATTATTGCAATAGCAACCATTATTTCATTGATAATTGGCAGCGGCTTGTGAAACAGAATTTTAGTATGACTTACAATATTGTTAGCGCCGGGGAAGGGATTTCAACACCAATTTACCAGTAAAACGGTGCTTTAATATCCATGTACTTATCGCTTATGTTTGGGCATATGCATATCTATTTCTCGCAGTATTCTTGCCAGCAATTTTGGTTCAATTCTGAAGCCTTTACTTACAAGCGCCAGCACTATTTCTTTTGCTTCAGCCTTATCTAGTAATTCTTCCCTCAAGGCTTTCATAATTACATAAAACGTTCCCTTAACCTTCAGACCCAATGTTTCAGCGAATGCCCTTCCACTAGATTCATCCATCAACAGCAACACGCTTGCTTTACGCGCCAATATTATCACTTGAGCCTCTCCTAAATGGATTTCGAAGGCATGTTCCATCATCTTTTCGCAAAGTTTAATCTCTCTTTCACTCAGCTTTGAGATTTTTATCCAACCCTGTTCAATGCACTCCTTTATGGCAAGGACATCGCTAAACCCCTCTTTTAATCCTTTCTCGACAGCTTCTCTGTAAACCTCTTCCGGAATAATCACTTCACCAAAAAGTTTCTGGAGCAATGTGATTCTGCCTACTTTTGAGAGCCATATTAGCGGGCTTGTGTTGGAGACTATGGGCAAAGGAGTGTTCCTCTCTTAAGCCTTCAGGTCCTCTTCTAAATCATGCTCTGAGTATTGAATTAGTATTCCTTTCTCGGTCAGAATCTTGTAGAAGTTCCACAGCGATACTCCTGCAAGATGAGCTGCTTTCCAGCCAGTAATTTGTCCTCTACGGTATAGCTCAACGGCGTGGTCTAGGTTCTTTTCTTTGATGCCGCGTTCTAGAATCTCGCGTATCAAGGCTGATCTATCCTTTCCTTCCTTATTCGCTAATTCACGAAGTTTCTTTATGGTTTCACGGGGCAATCTTAGGCTGATCGTTTCGGACAAGGAAACCACCGTGATACGACATATATCAATCGTATTATATAAATCCTGCTACCACGCGGTTATCTCCCCAGTGAAAGAAGTCACCAACGACGGTCATCTTTTTGAATTACCGGATATGCATAAACAAAGGTTCTTGTCAAAAATATCCTAAAAATGAGCGCTAACAAGTGGAACGGCGCCGGGGATTAGATCCAAACCTTGGTTTAAATCCTTGTTTTTTACACGCGCGCATTTGAGTTGGCAGACAATGCATAGCACCGTGGCAGCGATTCCTAGGGTCTTTGCCAATGGTTATGCGCTTACATTTGACTCCCCAGAGACACCGATCTTGTCGGCAATTCTTGATCCCTTCACAGTTTTTGTATTTCATCGAATGCTTTGTTTTTTTGGCTGATATGGGAAATATTAGTTCCCTCATTTCATCATTTTTTCTTTCTCGTAAACTTCCTTTTCCGTTGCTTCGCGGCCTTGGCCTCGCGGCGTCTCCTAGACTTCTTAGACTTCGCCAAACAGCTTCACTCTTCATGTATTCATTTTTCTTTGGTGATCCACATTTTTATGGCTTCTTCAACGGCTCTAGACAGGTCGCCTTTTTTCCCACCGAATATCTCGATAACCTTCAGCCTAAGCTTCTTTTCCAGTTCATCTGGGATGTCTACACAGATTCGGCCCATTTCAATCACCAAACTTTTTTAATTTTTTACACGATTCGCACGTGCTAGATGTTTTTCCAATAAGCAAATTGCCAGATGCCACGTATTCCCTTCATTTTTGTTATCATATTTTTCACCTCAATTTGCTTATCCGCATAGTACATTATGTGCTTAGTCACTTATAAAGTTATTGATTTAAGCGCTTAAGTGTTAAAATTCTCACTCACCTTCTACAAGGCTATTATTAAGACGCTGGTGGTAGCGCAAAGTATACCTTTGTTTGGTGCACGTTCTTTATGTATTTGTTCTCCTGTATTTTTTTCTCATCTTAGATCCTCCAAAATGGAGCTTTTCTGGCTGCAAGAAACCCAAAACCGGAAATTTAAATCGATACTTGAACCTACTCCGGGCTACAACAAAACTGCAATTTATGCAATTACTTTGATCATTAACGTTTAAGAATTGAATTATTAGCTGTTTTAGCGTGCGCTACTCGGCTACTCTTTCCTAAATTCCTTTTGAAGTGAAAGTTCAAGCCAAATGCCATCGTCTATGAATCCATACTTTCGATAGAATTTGGCCGCGTCCTCAAAAATTGTGTCTACATGCATTTCATTTGCACCTCTTCTCCTTGCTTGCTTTACTGCTTCATCTAATAAGCTGAAACCGATTCCTTTACGACGACATCCTTCTTTCACCAAAAGGAAATTCACGTGGCAATTTAGAGAACCAAGCAAAATATCTGAGTAAAAAATCAAATGCAATACTCCTGCGATTTCGCCATTAATTTCAGAAACCAAAATTAAGTGATTCTTATCTTCCAAAGCCTTAAGAATCGTTTTAACTCTTTCTCGTTGCCATGTTGGCCATTGCCCCTTTGTCCATTCGTAAATCATATCTTCAATTATCTTTGCGTCTTCTTTCCTTGCTAAACGAGTCCTAGGCCTCTGCATATTAAGAACATAACTTCTTTAATTTTTATGACTTGTGGAAGAATCTTCGGTCGATTTTGCTTGACCATCTTTTGCTTTAGTTGCATACTACATAAAGATTGTAGTATTGGAAGTATACCATGTACATTTCTGACAGATCCTTGAGTCTGAAAACCGATATTTTAAACTGATATTTGAATACAACCCCGATCCACAAAATTTCTTTTCGTGAAAAGTTGTGTTTAGTAAATTTTTCATTTTATTAAGATGGCTTGTTTTAATCCTTTGAAATGTTTGTCCCCCGTAACCACCTTCGCTTTTGCGACTTGCGCAGTTGCTAGTGTTATGGAGTCAGCCATTCCCCATCCCTTCACCTTTGCTTTCATGGCGGCATTTATTTCTCCAGCCGTTACAGCAATATCCTTGGTCAAGTTTACGATGGCAGTTAAGGACATGATGAAAAGCAGGTCCTCATCAAAATATGGCCAACCTTCACGAGTATACTTTTCTCTGAGTTCAGCAACCGTAATAGTAGCTGTCGCTGCTTTGCCTCCTTCAATAAATCCTCTAGCTCTCTTTCCCGCTTCAGAACCCCGAAAATACTCTATCCAGGCGTAACTGTCAACAACATATTCATAACTCATGGAAGGCTGCCTCGTCTTCGGAAGTGAAGGGCTTCATCTCTGGATGAGCCCCAAACTTTGATTTTGGGATCCCTCTGACTTTGCGGATCAGAGCTCTAATAGCCTCATCCAAACTCTTGGCGCCAAACTCAGCCTTTAACTCTTCTAGGGCCTGCAAGGTAGTTTTCTTAACCTCAACAGTGGTCTTCGACATTTTTTATACCATAGCTATAGACTATAGACAAACATAAAAACTTTGCTGCTAAACCTTATGTAGATTCGATAATTAAACCAGTATTTTATATTTATTAACATGGTACAACAACAATTTTGACTACGAGCTCTAAGCTCGAGGAAACGAGAAATTTAGACGGGAACAGTCATCTACCCCTGGCTACCAAGCTTTCTTCATAAAAGAACCATATAAATTTTTGAAAGAACTTAGAGCCGAAGAAAAGAAACGGATAGTTAGTAAGCTTACTCAGCTTGAAGATTTTCCAGCAATCAGACTTGACATCGTTAAGATTGCTGGCGAAGAAAACACTTCAGACTACGCATAGGCAATTACAGAGTACTCCTCAAAATCTATGAACAAGAGAAATTAATAGTTATTGTAAAAATAGACACCAGAAAAAGAATCTATTATTAAATTTACCTAATCTGTAAACCTCGCTTCCAATTTCACGGTATTAAGAAAACGGAAATTTTGAACAGAATTTCACGGTAAACCGGACTATCAACTATACACTTTTGACATATTATTTTAGGAAGAATAGCACAGAAAGCTTGTCAATCCAATGATTAAAAACGGTGATCCGAAATCTCTTTATAAAGCGTCTTGTTCCTAAGGGTTATAGAAAAACATGAACAAAAAAGAAATTTTTCTTATTTTCTTCTCTGCCGTATGCATTAGCTTGATAGTTATCAATCTTTTTTATTGGTATGTTGAGCAGATGACGGAGCAGAAGTTTCAATTATATGTTGAAAAGCTTGAAAGTAAAGGTATCACTGTTGAGGAAAAATCGTTGCAGGGCTTTCATGACCAAGAGATATATACCTCTATTTTCTGGAACGATTTCGGCATGGAAATAGAAATCTTACAAGTAGACCACGTATACTATGATCGAGGGAAACGTATTCTCTATTTCATACGTTCTACTCCAAAGAGCCGGAATTAAAGTAGAAGCTTTCAGTTATAAATGGAAAATAATGGACCTATTCACTTGGAAATCAGTTTCCCGTATATAGAAATTAACGAAAAACAAATTGGATCTCATTTCTAAATATTTTGAAAAACTTTGCATTTAAGGCCTTCACTAAAATATTAAATTTCTAAGTTTTGTAAGTAATAATGGTTGAGTATGCCTTTCACTCCTTTCCATTTCGGTCCAAGTTTAGGGCTAGGTCTTCCTTTGAGGAAGTATCTTCATGTGCCAACATTTTTGTTGGCCAGCGTTATCGTTGACATAGAACCTTTCTTGGTGCTTGTATTTGGGTTAAGATATCCCCTGCATGGATACCTTCATACATTTTTATTGGCTATACCCATAGGCTTTATCCTTGGCTATTTTATGTTTCTTCTGGAAGAATTTTTCCAACCACTTTACAAGGTATTCCTATTGGAAACAAGTAACAGTTTAAGTTTGAAATCGTTCATTTTTGCAGGTGGTCTTGGAACTGGCCTGCACATCCTGCTTGATACCCCACTTTACACTGACATAACCCCCTTCTATCCTATAACAGCAAATCCATTCTACAATCCCGCTCTTACACTAGAAATCTACAGTCTATGCGTCTGGACGGGAGCGTTAGGAATAATATACTACCTAGCTTTGTTAGGTCTTTCAACATACAGAAAATTTTCAAAAGGAGATAAATCATAGGTAAAATGGTGTAATTTAACTTGTTTAATGACAGGGCTGTTTCAGGTACTAATGATTAATAAATAAGAAGGCGTTACAATTTATTTTGAGGAACACCGAGGGTTTTGAATTTGAAGAGTATGAGATCTTCCAGAGTAGATAGTTTTATATCTAAACCAATAATCGTTTCACCTTTTTCTCCCATATCAGAAGTTATGGGCATCCTTCAACAGAATAATATCTACGAAGTTTTCATCCAAGAAGGAGACAAAGTTAGCACGATTACCATGAGAGAGATACTAAAGGCCTCAGACATCAGTATGCGAGCTTCTTCACTTATGTTCTACGTTCCTAAACTTTCACCCGATGATACTATTGGAAAAGCCGCAAGATTCATGAACGATTACAGGTTGAGAGCCTTACCCATAGTTAAGGACGGAGACGTAGAGGGGATAGTCAGCACTCAATCTTTATGTCGGGCACTTGTCTCGATGAAAATGTTGAGGGGCATTGCAATAAGTAAGATTATGACGAGAAAACTGCTGACCATAGATAAGAAGGAATCCGTATCAAAGGCTCGTAGCCTGATGCTTAAGAATGGAGTAGATCATCTGCCTGTCTTAGATTCTGGTTTGCTCTGTGGGATTCTGCTTTCAAGCCATATTGTTCTATCCATGTTTCCTAGGGAAGGACTGGAAAGAGGAGCCTTTGTTAGCAAGCCATCAAGCCATTTAGACATTAAGGTTTCTGGGCTGATGGATTCAGACGTTTTAGTATGTGATCCAAAAGAAAAAGTGTTGAGTGTTTTAAAAAGAATGCTTACACAAGAGAAAACCTATTATGTAATTCATCATTGGGATGAGATTCAAGGCATAGTGACTTACAGAGACTTCGTTTTTTTCCTAGCTGAACCCGAGAAGCTAGACATTCCTGCATATATAGTAGGGTTGCCAGACGATCCCTTTGATGCTCAGTTAGCTAAGATAAAGTTTATGCGAAACGCTAAAGCCTTACGTAGATCCTTTCCGAAAATAGAAGAGATACGTTCCACCATCAAGACAAAAGATATTTCAGACAATAAACGTAGATACGAAGTTAACGTCTTGATAAAAGCCGCAGGGAAGCTCCACAGTTATTCAGAAGAAGGTTGGGATCTCCCCTCAATATTCGACTTAATCACAGAAAAAATGAGAAGACTTCTAACCAAAAAACGTAAGAAATGGAAAAGAAAAAGAAAAAAGTTTCCTAAGATAATTTAATAGTCAAATTACATTCACAATGTATCATTGGTATTTAGAGTAGATTAGGCTGCCGAAACTTTCTAGGTTTTTAGAAGATACACATGAGTAAAGTTTATAGGTTTCTTTGTTTTTCTCGATTAAAACTTGAGTGGAAGGCGATAGGAAAACGAAGTTAAAAAAAGCCTCATCGACTGAAAAATATGTAAAGTGTATAAGAAAAACACTGTTAACAGAAATTCGGCTCGGTTCTTTGGAGGATAGTATATGCAAGATGTTTTAATATTAATCGTAATAAGCTACGCTGTTTCTTTAGGATTAGGTTATCTTTTGGAAAAATATTTAAAAATACCTTGGATGTTTGCAGCTTTATTTTTTGGATTGGCATTTTCTGCAACAAACATGTTTAGAACAACTATAGAAAGCGAGATTTTTAAAACACTAGAAAGGTTGGGAATGTACTTTCTTCTTTTCATAATAGGCTTCAATTTAGACCTAAGAAAAATGGGTAAACTAAAAAAATACATTTTCTTGGGCGCTATTACAATAATTTTATTTGAAGGCTTGTTAGGAAGCTTTTCACTATACTTTTTGTTTCCATCCCACGTCAGAAATTCTTTTTTAATAGCTTTAATTACAGCCCTCTCTTTTGCAACAGTAGGTGAAGCAATTCTTCTGCCCATTCTTGCCGAATTTAAAATTCTAAAAACAACTTTTGGGCAACTCACACTTGGAATTGGAACATTAGACGATATCATCGAAGTTATAATGCTTGCTGCTGTAGCTATTCTGCCAGGCGTCATACCTATAGAACAAGTAGCAGTCATACCCGATCCATTATCTATCCTTTTAGGATTAATTTGCCTTCTTTTAATAACCTTTATACTTACGAAACTTGGACGAAAGATTCGAAAAACTCTAGAAAATAATCATCCTCCTGCCTATGTATTCGCCCTTCTCACGATGTTCATATGTTTTTCTTTTATCACCCTAGGAGGTTGTGTATACGAGAGTTTAGCTGCTGTAGGTGCAATTTTTGGAGGAATAGTGTTAAGAAACCTTTTGCCCAAGGAACGGTTATATCAAAATGAAAGGGCCGTGGAGTTTTTGGGTTATATTTTCCTTTCTCCCATTTTCTTTTTAAGTGTTGGAGCATCAGTTTCTATAGAGAACCTTTTAGTTTCTCCTTTAATAATTGGTCTTCTATTACTTGTAGCCAATACTTCCAAGTATGTGGCATCGTTCTTATTGTTTAGAAAATTGCTTGGAGTAAAATATTCCTTACTTCTTGGAGTAGGATTAGGAATAAGATTTAGCACAAGTCTAATTGTTCAATTTATTCTTTATAAATCTGGATTTATTACCTTAACATTATATTCGGCTCTAGTTGCAACTGCAATAGTCTTAAAACCTGTTGTAGTAGGCATATACTCTTGGGGCTTATCAAAAGAGAAACCACCATAATACTTCACAACGTGAAAATCTCCTAGTTGCCTTTCAACTAAATTTAAAAATACATTAGGCAAGAATTTTACGTTAAGTTTATAAATGGGAGATATAGATTTGAGACGGTTTAAATTGAAGCTACCTTAAGGAGAGAGAAGTATATGGAATGGTTCCTAATCACTCCATTAGCTGGTTTAGCCTCTATTGCGTTAGCCGCATACCTATATCATTACGTAATCAGCCAAGAAAGCGGTACCAAAAAAATGCGAGACATTGCAAGCGCAATAAAAGAGGGAGCCACGGCGTACTTAAGAATACAGAACTTAACTTTGACCGTTTTTGTTCTAGTGATGGCAACGGTTTTAGGCATACTCTTTTCCTTCACAAAAAGCGTTCCCCACGGAATAAGCATTACTGTATCTTATCTTTTTGGCTCCTTGTGCACAGGGGTGGCTGCATATGTGGGAATGATGGCAGCCGTTGAAGCAAACGTTAGAACAGCTAACGCAGCAAGACATGGACTAAAAAAGGCTTTTCCAATAGCCTTTTATGGTGGAGCAGTTATGGGACTATCAATAGTTGGTTTAGCTCTTCTCGGCATAAGCTTGCTATTCTACATTTACAATGTTGTCCTAAACTGGACTGCAGTTGATGCCTCTAATATTGTCTTAGGCTTTAGTTTTGGAGCTAGCGCCCTAGCTCTTTTCGCTAAAGCTGGGGGAGGTATATATACAAAAACAGCCGACATAAGTGCTGATCTTGTTGGAAAAGTAGAGCTTGGTATTCCTGAAGATGATCCAAGAAATCCTGCTGTAATCGCAGATAATGTTGGAGATAATGTGGGCGACGTAGCAGGAATGGGAGCTGACCTAATTGACTCTTATATTGCAAGTATTATAGCTGCCATGCTAATCAGTTCAGAAATCGGTGAAAGCCTTTTGACAACGTTACCACTTATGATAGCAGCCGTCGGGCTATTTGCTTCAATATTAGGCGCCTTATTTGTTAAACAAAGCATAAAGAGAAATCCCGGAGCTGCACTTAATAGGGGAACCTTTTCAACATGCTTTATCTTTGTGATTTTGCTTTTCATTGTTACATATTACTCTGGATTAGAAGGGGGAAAATGGCTAGGTGTTTTCTTGCCTACAGTTGCCGGACTGATTGCAGGCGTAATAATTGGAGTTACAACAGACTATTTCACTTCAATAGACAGGCAACCAGCGCAAAAGGTGGCTGAGGCCTCGACAACAGGAACTGCTATAAACATTTTGACAGGCTTCTCTTATGGAATAGTGAGCATCGTTCCGCCTATAATTGGCATAGGTGCAGCGACCCTTGCTGCTTGGTATCTTGCAGATGCATTCGGCGTGAATTCCTTTTATGGAATTGCCATTTCAGCTGTAGGAATGCTTTCCATTGTTGGAATGATTATATCTGCAGATGCTTATGGACCCATATCAGATAACGCGAAGGGAATAGCTGAACAGTCTGGTTTAGGTGAAGAGGTTATTGAAGTTGCAGACAGACTGGATGCAGCGGGCAACACTTCGAAAGCTATTACAAAAGGTTTCGCCATAGGTGCAGCAGCATTAACAGTTCTTGCCCTCTTTGCAGCTTACGCTCACCTTGTCGACATCCACACTTTGGATTTAATGCAACCAGAAGTGGTTGTAGGAATTTTTCTTGGCGCCATGATGCCTCCACTGCTTTCTGCACTTCTTATACTTGCGGTTGGAAGAAATGGTGAAAGAATGGTTGAAGAAGTAAGACGCCAGTTCAAAGAGATTCCTGGATTAATGGAGGGAAAAGCGAAACCAGACTATGCAAAATGCGTAGACATCGCAACAAAAGGCGCTATTAAGGAGCTCATGTTGCCATGTTCTTTAGCAATAATTGCACCAATTTTGACCATGATATTTTTAGGGAAAGAGGCGCTTGCAGGCTTCCTTATGGGAAGCATTGTCACCGGAATAATCTTCGCTCTGCTAATGGCTAACTCTGGAGGACTTTGGGACAACGCTAAAAAATACATCGAGGCTGGAGCGTATGGCGGTAAAGGTTCAGAGGCTCATAAAGCAGCTGTTACAGGAGATACTGTAGGAGACCCTTTCAAGGATACAGCAGGGCCCTCATTAAATACCATGATTACGGTAATGTCTCTAGTAGCTGAAGTATTTGCTCCGTTAATAATATTATTGGCAATTATTTGATCTCATTTTTCCATATTTTTTAACATTTTTATTTTCTAGAAAAACCAAGAAGAACAGAGAATCTTATAAATGGGATACTCCATGTGTAATTCTAATACTCAATTATTGAGAGGGTGCTGGAAACGGCGAAGTCTTGGCATGCTATGGAAATCGAAGAGGTTATGGAGAAGCTTAAGGTTAACCAAAAAGGGTTAACTGGCAAAGAAGCATCCGACAGGCTTCAAAAGTATGGATATAACGAACTAGTAGAGAAAAGGCGAATAACACCTCTTCAGATATTTTTCAACCAATTTAAGGATATTTTTGTAATCATGCTTTTAGTCGCCATTGCGCTATCCTTCTTTATTGGGTGGTATAAAAGCGCGGCTGCTGGGCATAATGGCGCGCTTGAGGAATATGTTGATGCAATAACCATTGGAGCCATAGTGGCCTTAAACGCCATAGTAGGTTTTGTTCAGGAATATCGTTCAGAAAAAGCCATAGAGGCCATGAAAAAACTTGCAGCACCTCGGGCCAGAGTTTTACGTGAAGGAAAAGAGATTATTATTCCTGCAAAAGAGGTTGTACCTGGCGACATAATTCTTATAGAAGCTGGAGACCGTATACCTGCAGATGCACGTCTTATCGAAATTGTGGAGTTAAAGACTGAGGAGGCTGCCTTGACAGGTGAATCCACGCCTGTGAACAAAAGTATTGATGTAGTGGACGAGAAAACACCTGTAGCCGATAGAAAAAACATGGTTTTTATGGGAACTCACACAACTTATGGAAGAGGCAAAGCTGTTGTAGTAGCTACTGGAATGAACACCGAGTTTGGTAAAATTGCCGAGATGGTGCAAGCCGTAGAAGAGGAAGAAACACCTCTTAAACAGAAGTTGGAACGGTTCGCAAAGAGGTTGGGAATGATCATTGTAGTAGTGTCTGCAATTGTTTTTGTTCTCGAGATCTTTCGAGAGGGCACTCATCTTGAAAATGTTGTTGACATGTTTATGACCGCTGTGGCTTTGGCTGTCTCCGCTGTTCCAGAAGGCTTACCAGCCGTGGTAACGGTTTCTCTCGCCTTAGGTGCAAGAGAACTTGCAAAAAGAAACGCTATCCTTAGAAGACTAGCCTCAGCGGAAACATTAGGTGCCACCACAGTCATCTGCTCTGACAAAACAGGTACACTAACTAAAGGAGAGATGACTGTTAGGAAAATCTATGTAGGTGGTAAATTTATAGATGTTACCGGCGTGGGATACGAAGCTAAGGGAGAATTTTTGCTGGATGGAAAACCTATAGAGCCTAAAAATAATCATGATTTACCTTTACTCCTTCAAGCATCTACATTATGCACGAATGCCCAATATGATGGCAAAGACATTGTTGGAGACACAACAGAAGGTGCGTTAATAGTTGCAGCTGCCAAAGCGGGGATGAATAAGGAAAATTTGGAGAAAGAATATCCACGTATTCATGAGGTACCCTTCACCTCTGAAAGAAAACGTATGACAACCGTTCATAAATTATCTAAGGATAAACTTTTCGTTTACGCAAAAGGTGCACCCGAAGTAATTCTTGAAAGGTGTACACACCTAATAGTCGAAGGTGAAATTCAAAGGTTAAGCGAAAGAAAAAAGAAGGAAATTCTCAGTGTAAACGAGAAGATGGCAAGCGAAGCTCTTCGTGTTTTAGGTATAGCCTATAAAGAAATTCTCCATTCTGTTAAAAAATTTGATGAGGACGATTTGGAGTCCAGTCTTGTTTTTGTAGGTTTAGTGGGTATGATTGACCCGCCGAGAGAAGAAGCCAAGATAGCGGTTAAAAAGTGTGAGGAAGCTGGAATAAAGACGGTTATGATAACTGGTGACCACAAGCTAACGGCCGTATCGATAGCCAAAGAGCTTGGTATGCTAAAAAGCGATATTGTTCTTTCTGGCGTTGAGCTTGATGCTCTGGGCGAAGAAGAATTTGAAAAGATAGTGGAAAAAGTTTCAGTTTACGCAAGAGTTTCCCCAGAACACAAAATCCGAATAGTTAAAGCCTTGAAAAAGAAAGGTCACATCGTAGCAATGACTGGCGATGGCGTAAATGATGCTCCAGCTCTTAAACAAGCAGATATCGGAGTTGCTATGGGAATAACCGGCACAGACGTCACACGAGAAGCAGCGGACATTGTTTTGGCTGACGACAACTTCGCAACAATCGTTAATGCAGTAGAGGGCGGTAGAACGATCTATGACAATATCCGTAAATTCTCCTTTTTCCTAATGAGATGTAACTTCGACGAACTTGCCCTTATAGGAACCTTTGCACTGCTAGGTTTAGAGCTTCCTTTAACTGCCGGCATGATTCTGTGGTTAAACCTAGTTACAGATGGAGGACCTGCACTCGCTTTAACTATGGACCCTCCAGAAAAGGATGTTATGAAAAGACCGCCACGCAATCCGAATGAGGGAGTATTACATGGAAGGCTGGCTTCAATAATAGCCACTTTCTCACTACAGTTTATTTTGACAGGAGGATTATTCTACTGGCAATACTATCTACTCCCTGGTCCGTTAACACCAGAGAAGCTGGCGCAAGCTAGAACTATGGCATTCGTGCGAGCAACGTTACAAGAGTTATTTGTTGTTTGGAATTGTCGATCAGAAAAGCGTAGTATCTGGAGAATGGGTAGAGAAAACTTCCGAAACAAGTTCTTGTTAATCTCCGTCATAGTTTCAGCCATAGCAACAATGCTAGTACCCTACTTTGGAATATTGGGCACAATATGGTTAGACGACCTTATGGAGTGGACAATTGCAATAGTTGCTTCGCTGTCCGGATTACTAATACTGCCAGAGATTTTCTATGGAAGAAAAATCTGGAAATGGACTTAATTATCTTCTATTTTTCAAAAAGCTTTTATAGCATAGGCACAGTGTCATAAAGCTCACAGCAATCAATAACGGAAGTAAGAAAATGAGTGAAAAATCAGCGAATCCCGCTCCTCTTGGATTATTAGGATTCGGCATTACCACGGTTCTTCTAAACTTTGTTCACAACATGCAACTTAACCCTGTTGACAGTATGATCTTAGCTATGGGATTAGCCTATGGTGGACTCGCCCAAGTTATCGCAGGGATAATGGAATATCGAAATGGCAACACCTTCGGCACTGTTGCATTTACCTCTTATGGCTTATTCTGGTGGTCTTTTGTACTGTTAAATTTGCTTCCAAGACAATACTTCTTCTTTGGAATTCAACCACCTTCGAATGTAGCCATGGCAGCTTATTTCTCTATGTGGGGAATTTTCACACTTGCCATGTTTTTCAGCGCATTAAAAATTAATCGGGCACTCCAATTCGTTTTCATGAGCCTTACGATACTCTTTTTCTTACTTGCAGCCAAATCCGCTCTTTTAGCCTACACACCGCTCACATTAGCTGATCTAGACCTTTTTACACGCATAACAGGAGTTGAAGGTTTAATCTGCGGGTTAAGTGCTGTGTATCTTGCTATAGCTGAAGTACTAAACGAAGTATATGAAAAGCCGATTTTACCCATATAAATTCTAAACAATTGTTTACTGTGGTAAACTGATGCGAAAAATTACATATGTAATATTCTATTTTACTATTTAAACCCAAAAAAGATATATACCATAGAAAAATTCTAACTCGCCCAAACTAGAAAGAAGGTTAAAATTATGCAATCAGAAAGCTTACCCATCGAATTAAAATATTGGCCAATAAAACGTTACATGGACATATATCGGCACTCAATAGATGAAATGGAAGAATTCTGGGAAAACGAAGCAAGAAAACTTGAATGGTTTAGAACATGGGATAGAGTTTTAGATTGGGACCCTCCCTTTGCAAAATGGTTCCCAGGTGGAATGCTAAATGCATCATATCTATGTGTAGATAGACATCTAAAAAATTGGAGAAGAAATAAGGTAGCTATTTATTGGGAAGGCGAAAACGGAGAGGAAAGAGCCCTAAGTTATTCGCAGCTTTACAGAGAAGTCAACCAGTTAGCTTCTGCTCTTAAAAAATTAGGTGTAAAAGATGGTGATCGTGTAGCATTATACTTACCTATGATACCAGAACTTCCAATTGCCATGTTGGCTACGGCTAGAATAGGGGCGATCCACACTGTGATATTTTCTGGTTTTAGCTCTATGGCGTTAGCTGATAGAGTAAACGACACAGAAGCAAAAGTTATTATAACCGCAGACGGGGGATACCGAAGAGGAAAAATTATTCGTCTAAAGGAAATAGTTGATGAGGCACTAAAAAAGACTCCATCTGTAGAAAAGGTTATTGTTGTAAAAAGAACAGGCCACGAAATAAACATGCAAGAAGGAAGAGACATATGGTATCATGAAATAATAAGAGACGCAGAAACAGAAGTTCCACCACTACCCATAGAAAGCACTCATCCCCTCTATATTCTTTATACTTCTGGTACAACAGGCAAACCCAAAGGCATAGTCCACAGCACAGGAGGCTATCTAGTATTCATTCACTCCATGTACAAATGGGTTTTCGACATACAAGAAGAAAGCGTTTACTGGTGCACAGCCGACGTAGGCTGGGTCACAGGCCACAGCTCAATCGTTTATGCCCCCTTAATGCATGGGGCCTCTATAGTTGTATACGAAGGAGCTCCAGACTATCCAAAACCCGACAGATGGTGGGAAATAATCGAAAAATACAAGGTAACCATCTTCTATACTTCACCAACAGCCATACGCATGTTCATGAAATACGGGGAAGAATGGCCCAAAAAACATGATCTAAGCAGCTTAACAATACTCGGTAGCGTAGGAGAACCAATAAACCCTGAAGCCTGGCTATGGTATTTCAAGCACATCGGCGGAGAACGCTGTCCAATAGTAGATACTTGGTGGCAAACCGAAACAGGAGGCATAATGATCTCACCAGCTCCAGGTATAGGACTAGTACCCCTGAAACCAGGCTCAGCAACATTTCCACTACCAGGAATCGATGCAGACGTAGTAGACGAAAAGGGCAATCCAGCCACTCCTGGTGTAAGAGGCTATCTTGTAATAAAAAAACCATGGCCAGGTATGTTAATGACACTTTACAAAGATCCGGAACGTTACAAGCAAACCTACTGGTCTAGATTTCCAAATATGTATTACACTGGAGATTATTGCATGAAAGATGAAGAAGGATACTTCTGGCTTTTGGGAAGAGCCGATGAGGTCTTAAAAATTGCTGGTCACAGACTTGGCACTACAGAACTAGAAAGCTCTGTAGTTTCTCATCCTGCAATTGCAGAGGCAGCAGTAATCGGAAAGCCTCACGAAATCAAAGGAGAAACAATAGTGGTTTTTGCTATACTGCGAGAAGGGTACAGTCCTAGTGATGAACTGAAAAAGGAACTAAGAGGACACTTAAGAAAGACCGTTGGACCTGTGGCTACTCCTGAAGAAATATATTTCGTTTCAAAACTTCCAAAAACAAGAAGCGGCAAAATTATGAGACGGGTCTTAAAGGCGTTAGCTTCTGGAAAACCTGTTGGAGATACCACAACGTTAGAAGACGAAGCATCTGTAGAAGAGATAAAGCGGGCCTACGAAGAATTCAAAAAAATAATAAAATAGTTTTTTCTATACAAAACCCCTCTCTCTTTTTATTAATAATTCACTAGGGATTTATTCTACTAATTGTTCTTGGAAATGGAATAGTTTCCCTTACATGCTTTAATTTGCAAATCCACATAACCGTTCTTTCTATTCCCAACCCAAAACCTGAATGCGGCACTGAACCATACCTTCTCAAGTCAAGATACCATTCATATGCTTCCTTAGGTAAATTAAACTCTTTTATCTTCTGCTTAAGGATCTTCAAGTCATGAATTCGCTCGCTACCTCCTATAATCTCACCATAGCCTTCCGGTGCCAACAGGTCAGCACATAAAACAACTTCTGGATTTTCAGGATCTGGCTGCATATAGAAAGCTTTTGCTTTAGCAGGATAACGATGGACAAATACAGGTTTCTCAAATTTTAGAGATATAAATCGTTCATGGGGTGCTCCCAAGTCTTCTCCCCATTCTATTTGATATCCTGCACTTTGCAGCATTTCAATAGTTTCCGTATAACTTACCCTATCAAATGGCGGTTCAACCTTTTTTAACGGTTCTAAATCTCTCTTCAAAGTTTCAAGCTCTCTTCTTCTCTTTTCTAACACTCTTCGAACAATATAAGTAACCATTTCTTCCTGGAGCTTTAAGTTATCGTCAAAACCACAAAAAGCTATTTCAGGCTCCACCATCCAAAACTCTGTTAAATGCCTAGGAGTTTTCGATTTCTCTGCACGGAAAGTTGGACCGAAACAATAGACTTTGCCGAAAGCCGCTACAGTGGCTTCAACATAAAGTTGACCACTTTGAGTTAGAAATGCCTTGTCCCCAAAGTATGGAACCTCAAAGAGGGTTGCGACTCCTTCACATGAAGAAGGTGTTAGAATTGGCGAGTCTGTTAATACAAACCCATTCTCGTCAAGGAAGTCTCTACATGCTTTTTCAATCTCAGCTCTTATCTTAAGAATTGAAGTCTGCCTTGAGCTTCTTATCCATAATTGCCTAAAATTCATTAGAAAATCAACGCCATGAGATTTTTTAGCTAAAGGATACTCCCTTTCAGCCAAATGCACAATTTGCAGATCTCTAATTCTTACTTCATAACCTCCTGGCGCTCTTTTATCTTCTTTAACAACTCCTTTAACTATTATGGATGATTCTTGGGTAAGTCTCTCTGTGTCACTAAAAACTCTGCCTTTAACCTCATTCTTGTGAACGGTGGCTTGTATTGTTCCTGTCCCATCCCTTATAATAAGAAACTGCACTCCACCACTAGAACGCTTTGTAACAAGCCAACCTTTCAATTCAACATTTTTCTCAACTAGTTTTCCATCTAAAATTTTACTAACACTCATAATCTAGAGCCTCCCCACAAAATTTTTCGAAGAATAAATGCTATGTTTTAGAAAACACACAGAATGCTTAGGCAAAGTTAAAACGTTCACCTTGCACCCTAGGCACCAAAATATCATAACTCACACCTTTTTTAAATGTTTTGCAGTTTGCATAAGTTAATTGAATTCGACTACATAACTCTTAAATCTCAAGCCACAAATCAACAAAAATAAAAATGGATGCATGAAAAGTAAAAAAGGAGAGGACATAAGAAAGTTTAATTTATTCACTGCATGTGTGCTATTCTACTAAAACGCCAAACATAAAGGCTAACAATCCGAAAATAAACCATAAAAGAATCATGTTTTTGACTTTTCTGGTGTTTTCTCTTGAAACATTTTTTAGGAGCATCAAGGAGGAGGCTATAAGTCCTAAATCTGTAATGGTAACTAAAGGAATAAACCAAAATGAGACAATGCCTAGTATCCATGGAATAGGACTTAAAAGAACGGCTAAAAGATAAAACCAAACCGCTATAATTGCGGCGGTTTTTTCTCCATAGGTTACAGCCAAAGTCTTTACATTTCTCATTTTATCACCATGAACATCAACGATCCCTTTGGTTATCTCTCTTCCCGTATTAGAAAGAAAAACCATTGAAACAAAGAAAAGAACACTTAGTTGAATAATACCTGAGATTGCACTTCCATAAATGAAAGGTATAACTACGCAGGTACTTACAAGAAAATTGCCAGGAAGGCCGCTACGCTTTCCAACAGTTGTATATAGAATAAACACTAACCATGCAAAAATGGCAATTAGAAAACAAGTAATATTTGTCAGAGAGGCTGCTGCAAAACCTATGGTTGTCAAAACTGAAGCGAAAATCAACGCTTCTTTAGGTTTTATTACTCCACTTGGTATGGGACGGTTTGGCTCGTTCACGGCATCTATCTCCCTATCATAGTAGTCATTAATAGTCATAGAAGCAGCTGTTAGACTGACCCCTGAAATGAATCCCAATACCAGATAATGTAAAGGGATTTCTATAAGATTGCTTGAAAGGGAAGCACCGACAATCACAGCAACTCCCATCATAAAACAATTTACTGGACGCATTAAACGCAGATATCCAAATATTTTACCCATAGTGTTCAAACCTTGCTATTAAACCATACTCTTTAATCGCATTATTAAAATTCACGATTATTTTTCATAAATGCTTAAACTACTTCAACGACTGTCTTTGCCAAATGAGACTTAGAATTGAAGTGAAATCAAAATAATAAACGTTCGATCGAATCTATTAACCCAATAACCTCAACAAAACCGATTTAAGAATTCAGTTTCAAGTTAAAAAGTAGTTGCCATTTTTTTAAACAATCATTTCTCAATTACTTCTACCCCTTCTTTTCCAGATAAGAAATATTTCAGGCTTCTTGGAAATATCCTTCCTCTGTAACCCTGCTTTTTACTATAGATAGTAATAGACTGCCTTTCTACCGCTACCTCCAAGAGTCTCTGAGCCCTTATCTACGCATTTTAGAATTTTTGTACAACATTGGTCTGGGCTGACATAGAGACTAATTCTAGAACAGACAATCTATAAACTTTATTTTTGTCGAAAACAAAAAACTTTTATCTATAAAAATAAAAGAAGTGATGAGCTTGAATCGGAAATGTTTATATCGAAGTTGGGAAATGATCCCGTTAATCCTCCAAATAGGATTAATTCTTTTTATGATTACCACTAAAAAAGTTTTGAAGATCCGATGGATATTCTGTGTGGGGATCAAACTAGAAGACTTGATATGCCTAAACTGATAACCATAGGATAGTGATTAAATGCATAATAAACTTGATTATGTTGATGTAAAAATCTTGGAAGGCTTAGCTGAAAATGGTCCACGAAATTTAACAAGACTTGCAAAGCAGCTTGGCATACCCAGAGGAACGGTGATATCAAGAATAAAACGCATGTCTACCTCTTTTTATCTAAGATTAGTAACAAATATTTATCATACAAATTTGGGAATGAAGAAAGGAGTTGTGTATGCAAAAGCTAGGCCAGGTCAAGAGGATTTGCTTCTCGATTGTATGAAGATAAATAAATTTTACATTTACTTGAGCCGTTGTTTTGGCACGTTCGAAGGATGTATAGGGATCTACGTTATCCCTGTGAAATACACCGCCGAGTTTGAAGCTTTTGTACAGGACTTAAAAAGCTTAGGGGTAGCTGAAAACATAATTTTGCTCTGGTCAACATGTTTTCATACGGTTAACCGAACAACTGTATGGTTTGATAGCTCTTGTGAAGAGTGGATTTTTCCTTGGGATGACTGGCTGGAAGAAATTTTTTCGGAACCTAGCGAATTGCCTTATACATTAAAAGATCCTGAAAGTTTCACTTTGAAGGCGGACAAAATGGATCTGCTTATACTTAAGGAAATGGAAAAAGATGCCACCATAACTTTAGCTGAAATAGCGAGAAAACTCGGAACCACTCTGCAAAACATTTGTTATCATTTTAAAAGACACATCATCCAAAATGGACTAATTGAGGATTTTCAAATAGCCATCTTACCTTTTGAAAGATCAACATCTGACATGCTCTTCTTTACGTTTAGATTCGATAATGTTGAGAAAATGTCTAAATTTGCCCAATCATTGTTGGATAAGCCTTTCATATTTATTGTAGGTAAAGTGCTTGGCAAAAATACGCTACTTTCTCAAGTTTATCTCCCAAGAATTGAGTTCAGAAATTTTATTGATGCACTATCAAAACTTGCCAGAGAAAATTTCTTAGAGAGTTACGATTATGTTTTTCAAGACCTACGTCCCGGAAGATGGATTCGTGAAACCATTCCTTACCAACTTTTCGAAGGTGGATCTTGGATATACAGGCATGAAGAACACATAGAAAACTTGTATAAACTTGTCATGTCTCAAAAAACCTAAACAAATTCTAAAGTCATGATGAAGATTGTAAACTTTTTCGGTTTCAGCTATGTGTTGGCCTTGCATTTTAAAGTTTTCCTAATCTTTCTCCTTTAACACCTTACAACAAAATAGAAAAGGGATTTCGGTAGGGATCACCGCTCTTAAGTTGAGGTAGAAAGTTTAATACGTTTAGTATTGATACATCATTGTAAAGTTGGTGGAATCGCTTTTGCGTGATAACTACGCTCCAGAAAGGTTAAGGGTAATAGTCCCTGTAGGCGGAATAGCTAAGCGTCTACTTCCATTAACTGCTGAAACTAGTAAAGCATGTATCCGCTTACTTAATAGGCCGATGATAGAGTTTTCTCTTTTGTCCCTTGCAAGGCAAGGAATTCGAAACTTTATTTTCGGTGTAAAAGGCTATACAAATTACAGAGATCTACACGACTATTTCGAATCAGGCTATGGATTTTCTGCCAGATATAACATAACTCCTCGTATTCACATAAAATATCAGCCAAACGTAGATGACTTGGGAAGCGCAGACTCTGCGAGAATAAACATGGAATACTATAATGTAAGAGATCCTGTTTTCGCAGTGCAAGGTGACAACATTTTCGATGTAAACCTCAAAGAGCTAGTAGAATTTCATCAAAAGAAAGGTGCATTAATGACCATTGCATTGCGAGAGGTAGGAAATGTAGAGGGTTATGGAATTGCAGATATTGACAAAGATATGCGAATTTCAAGATTCGTTGAGAAACCATCTCCCAAAGAAGCACCATCAAATCTTGCAAATACAGGATTATACATGGTTTCACCGGAAATAAGGAAAATCTTCAAGGAAGAGGGAATCAAGCAGCTAATCAAAGAAAGAAATCGTTTAGATTTTGGCTATGACTTCATACCCTATGTGATAGAATCTGGGAGGCCCGTATACGGCTATATTTTGAAAGGATGCTGGTATGATGTAGGCACACCTAAACGCTACTTAGAAGCAATGCAAGACATGCTATATGGACGTTTTTCGTCTCTAACAGATTTCGGCGGAAAAATAAGTGAAGCGACAAAAATATGGGTTCAAGGTGAAAGCAGCGAATCTCAGAAGCGTAGAGAAGAGATAATAAGAAAAATCAAACAGGGCAAGATAGAGGTAGAAGGCGCTGTTCTTATTGGGAGACATTGCCAAATAAGTGACGGTGTAAGAATAGTAAACTCCTGCATTGATAATTATACAAAAATTAGTAAGGGGGTTGTAATAGAGAATTCTGCGGTAATGGACAGAACTATAATAGAGGAAAAGGCGGAAATAAAAGAAAGCATTCTAGGCAGACACGTCACGATTCTTTCAAGTTCAAGAAGACCAACAAAAATAGAGAAAATTTCAGTAATAGCTGATGATGTAATCATTGCAGAAGGCTGTAAACTAACGTCGACAAAAATATATCCTCACCAGCACGTTAGAGGAGAGTTTGTAAATCAAACTTTGATGTTAGGCTAAGTAGATGAGGATCGATTTATCTAATTTGCGAAAGAAAACAGTTTCCATAAACCAATACATAGCTAACCTAAAACAACCTTTCCGCAAAAAATTTTTGATAAGAAAACAAATGTACAAGCCGAAACATGAAGTGTTGACTCAACTGAGAAAAATTGCAGGCAGATATGTAGTAATTGCATTTTCAGCAGAATGGTGTAAAGACTGTACCGCTAATATTCCTGTACTGGCCATAATCTCTGAAGCCACTGGATTAGAAGTCAGGGTCTTTGGCGGGTTAATGAAGGATCCCTTAAATCCCACAAGAAAGTGGAGAATACCTCCATCGCCTCCCGAAGTTGAAATATTTAAAGTTGATAAAATTCCACTAATCCTAGTAACCAATACTAACGGCGAAGAGATTGGACGAATAATAGAAAACCCTGTTGAACCTACAATTGAGGAAGAAATTCTAAGAATTATTTTAGATAAAGAAAAATTTCAACAAGTTTAGGCTTTAAACCATCTAAATATTAGATAGCGTATCCTGTCTTTTTTCAAATCGGAAATAGCAATAATAAACCTTTTCCGCACAGTTGTTGCTAACCTTCCAGCTTTAACGATTTCCGTAGCCGTTATTTCAGATTTAGCCTTTTTAACAGAGACCATGTAAGGTGCATGCTCAATTCCAGGCCCATACTTATAAACTGCAAAGTCGCATCCAAACTTAATCCCAGGTGTAACCACTAAACCGCTATCTCTTAGATCACTGTACACAGCATATTTTTCATCAAATTCTTCATACAATTTTCTTGCTCTTTGCCTTAAAGTTCGAAGATTCACTTTCTTCTTTTTAGGTCCCTCATAAACAGTGATTATTCCTTTCTCAGCAAGATATAATCCTTCCATCAAATCCAAAATTAAAGGAACTTCAAATTCAGGCACTTTTGGTTTTGCGATTCCTAAAGGTTTCCCGTAAAAACCCTTTCTGTAAAGCTTCGATCCATTAATTGGATTCCAAACTATAAGAAAATTTTCGACAAATTCTACTGGAATTTTTTTAGGCACAGTTTGTGTCCGCCATACATTTACATGATGAAAGACAATATTCTTGCAGCATCAGCAGCATCTTCAGCTTTATCCGCTGAATCTTCTAAAAGTTGGATTATATCTCTTAACAGGATGAAAGCCGGAAATTCCATTTTGCAATTTAGAAGCTTTATTTCTACTTCTCGGTAAAGCTCGTCAACAACTCTTTCTGCAATCTCTACATCTTTGGCTTTCTCCAACGTCTTAGCTGAGCCATAGCTAAGAACCATCATCGTTTCCCTCAGCTTAAACACAACCTCCAAAACAGCTTCGGAAAGTCTCATTAGGTCATTTTTTATGTCTTTTGGAACATTCCAGTCATGCTCCATGATCTCAACTATGCGAAAAGCTATGCCTTCGCAGAAATCAGCAATTTCACTTGTTAAGTTAGTGAATCTTAAAAAATCTTCTCTGCTGAAAAGGATGGCTCCTATTTCAGCAAGCTCCTGGGAAACCAGTCTCCTTGCCTTGTCAACGTCATCTTCTGCACTTCTGATTTCACTGAATAATTGTTTTGCCTTTTCCCTATCTTCCTTTATAAAAAAATCTATCATTTGAGGTACTTTTCTGGTTAGATCTAACACTTTTCTTAGATGATCTTGGCAAACGTTAAGTGCTCTTCTTTTTACACGTTGTTCTGTTTCTGTTGGAAATACCAATTTTTTCCCGCCCGCAAAAGAGGGGTGTTTTCTATGATAGAGTATGTCGAAGTGTTAAAAAAGCTAACGAAAATTAATTGTCAAATGGAATGCCTAGATCTTCAAAATTGATTTTCCATTGGAAAAATTTGTTCAAGAGGTCTGGTAGCTCTTTAATTTGACTTCTAACTTGCTTCCATGAATCTCTATCGCGAATAGTAACTGTGTCGTTTTTCAATGACTCATAATCTACTGTTATCCCTAATGGTATTCCAACTTCATCAGAGCGAGCATATCTTCTTCCAATGGATCCACTATCATCATATTCCACTCTAAAACCCTCCTCAACCAACATTTTATGAACTTCTAAAGCTTTTTCTGGCAATCCATCCTTATTTACAAGCGGATATACGCCTAACTGTATTGGTGCTACATCTCTTGGAAAACTTAGGAGGGCTCTATCCTCCTTTATTCGGTAAGCGTATTCTAACGTAACATAAACTAATCTATCAGAACCAAAACTTGGCTCGACCACATGGGGGATAAAATGTTTCCCACGTTCTAGAATTTTTTGGCGTAAAATTTCTACATGTTCAGGGACAATTTTATATTTGCCAAGCATATAGAAACCTTTTTTATTTAAAGACCTCTCCAATTCTTCGGGATTGGCTTTAGTAATCATTTCTGAAACTTTTGCTGCTTCTGACTTGAAGTCGGGACCCAGCTTAGCCATTACAGGTCTTATAGTCAGTTTTTCTTTTTCTCTTGGATTTTCAAGCTCCTTATAAACCCTCATGTCTTCTCCGCTGAATTCCATGTGTCTTTTCAAGTCGTAATCTGTTCTATAAGCGTGCCCTGAAACTTCAACCCATCCCCATCTCTCAACAAAAACTTCTTGGTCAAAGCTTTGTATAGCATAGTGAGCTCTTTCCCAGGGAAGCTTTTCTATGAAACGCTGTTTTTTCTCTGGAACTCCTAGTTCTACAAGAATTCTTTTTGCAAAGACCATAAAAACAGCTTGCCACTCAGCTTTTATGTACCCTTTACTTAGTGCTTCTTCAACACTGACTTCTGTTATCTTCTCAAGGCCCTTAAGTTTATCTTCAGAAAGTAGCAACCGTAATTTTTCCTTTTTAATATCTTTTAACAGGAAACAGTTCGGTTCTTCTGGATCAAAGAAAAATTCCAAGTCCATTATTGTAAATTCCCTAAGTCTTATCAAACCTTGTCTAGGTGAAATTTCATTTCTTAGGGCATGACCTATTTGTAAGACACCGAAAGGAAGCTTCTCTCGTGCAATCTGGTATAAACGCTTGAATTCTACGAAGATACCTTGTGCGGCCTCTGGTCTCCCATAGCCAATAGCTTTAGAATATGGCCCTATCATAGTTTTGAACATTGTCAAAAACCGTTTTGGCTCGCCAAATGCGCTGCCGCACTCTGGACACTTAATTTTATGTTTCTCAATGGCAGCTTTAAGTTCTTTCAAACTCATTTTTTCGATTTCCCACACGCTAATCTTGCCAGTCTCCTGAAGTAGATGATCTGCCCGAAATCTTTTTTTGCATTTCAAGCATTCAACCATAGGTTCTTTAAAATGATTCACATGGCCTGAAGCCTCAAAAACCTTGCTTGGAGCTATTATTGGAGACTCTATTTCCAAGATACCTAGCCTGTTTACAAAAAGGTCTCTTAGCTTCTTTTCTATGTTCTGCTTTAATTTTGAGCCTAAAGGACCATAAGTAGCAAAGCCACCTACTCCTCCGTATATTTCATAAGATTGCCAAAAGAATCCTCTTCTGCGTGCTAACTCATTGATTATCGCGAATTTATCTGAACCTTTCGCTTTATTTGTCAATTTTTCCGCCTCTACAATTTAATGTTCAAAGAGTTTAAGGCTTACTTAATAATAAATTTTCAAAGTAATAATAATGTGGAGAGAGATAATTGAGGGTTTTATCAAAACAAGATTTGTTTGATTTAGTGGATGGTGCAGCAATTTTTTCAGCTGGTGGAGGCGGCGATCCGGAAATTGGATATAAAATAGTGGAGAAATTGTTTTCTGAAGAATATAATACTCAGCTTGTAGCTGCACTTGAAATACCTGATCAAGCAAAAGTTGTTAATTTCGCATGTGTAGGTGCAACCACCGCTATAGATTATGATTCTCAGGCAGCAGTTAAAACTTTGAAAACTTTAGAAACATATACTAATTTTTCGGCTTACGCTACAATTCCTGTGGAGCTGGGAGGTTTTAACACTTTAGTTGCAGTTGATGTTGCTGCAAGAAGCGGCATATCTGTTATCGATGGGGATGGTGCTGGTAGGTCTGTTCCAGAAGTACATTTAAAAGTGTACACCATTGACAAGATTCCATTGACTCCTATGGTTATTGCAGATACATGTGCAGAAAATATAGTTATTATAAAGAAAACCTATGATTCTAAGGCTGCAGAAAGAGTAGCTCGAATCCTTGCTGCAGAATGGAATCAAAGTGCCTATACTGCTAGAAGAATTTTGACAGGAGTTCAAGTTAAGTCATCACCTATTCAATTTAGTTTGTCAAATGCTATGAAAATTGGAAAATTGTTAAGAACTACTAAGAAACCAATTAAGGAAGTTTTGAAGGAAACCAATGGCTTTAAACTTTTTGAAGGCATAGTAGACAATGTGGAAAGAGAAACAATAGCCGGCTTCACTTTTATTGAAACCGAACTTAAGGGAACAAAAGAATTCGACAAAAAACAATTTGAATTTAAAGCTAAAAACGAGGTATTAGTAGCTTACATGAATGGAAAACTTTCTGCAATAGCACCAGACATAATTACACCCATAAACCCTGAAAATAGTAAATGTATAACCGCTGAGAAAATTGAAAGAGGCGATAGAATTTTAATCATAGGTATGCCCGCCTCAAAGAAATGGCGGACCGCTAAAGGATTAGAGCTTTGGAAAGATGTTCTTGAAAGATCCGGAATTTACGAGGAATATATGCCGATTGAGACGTTAGCTTCCCGATAATTCCTCAAGTTTAAGGGTTTTAGCTATTTTTACGTTCTGAAGTTTTCCATTTTCACTTATCTGACATTCAAGTATCACTCGATCAGTGACATTCTTCCTGCTATTAAATTCTTTTCTGCAATGCCCACATTCAATGTCTGACTCCATTTCTATGACATACCAAGAGGTATCTATATAGTATTGTTTGCAGTGGGGACAACGTAAAACTGCTATGTCTAACCATGCTTTCATATTATCTCCTCTGTTCAGCAGTTAAGTTGCCTAGCACTTTATAAATTAGTCGTGAAATATGAATGCGATAAGAAGGTGTTAAAAAGTGGCGAAAATAAAAGTTGCTTTGGTTGGTGTTGGAAACTGTGCTTCAGCTTTTGTCCAAGGTTTACAATACTATAAGGATTGCTACGAAAAAGAGAAATCCATAGGATTGCGGCATCTTTATCTTGGCGGTTTTCATCCAAGAGACATTCAAATTGTGGCGGCGTTTGACATTGATGCGCGTAAAGTTGGAAAAGATTTATCTGATGCTATATTTGCTGCACCAAACAATTTTTCAAAAATGCTGGATGTCTCGCCATTAGACGTCAAGGTTCTTAAAGGCCCTGTCTTAGATGGGATAGGTGAATATACACGAGATGTTGTGGAAATAAGTAATCAATCCCAGACGGATGTGGCTAAGGCACTAAAAGAAAATGATGCTGAAATCATGGTTAATCTTCTCCCCAGCGGTGCCCTGAAAGCTTCCCAATGGTATGCAGAACAAGCAATGGCTGCTAACTGTGCTTTTGTAAATGTTACACCAAACTTCATTGCAAGCGATTTAGAATGGGCTAAAAAATTTGAAAACGCTGAAGTGCCGCTTGTGGGGGATGACTTGATAGATCAAGTCGGTGCAACTACCTTACATAAAACTTTGTTAAAACTGCTTTCTACTCACGGGGTTTGTATAATCGAAACTTATCAGCTAGATGTTGGCGGAGGAACAGAATCTCTGCATACATTAGAAAGAGCTAAAGAGCTAAAAAGAATTGTTAAAACAAGGTCCGTTGAAACAGCTCTACCTTACAAAGCAGAAGTTGTTGCTGGTTCAACAGATTTTGTGGATTTTTTAGAGAATAGGCGAGACAGCTACTTTTGGATTAGAGGGATCTACTTTTGCAATACGCCTATGCAGATAGATTTAAAGTTATCAACAATTGACGCACCAAATGCGGGTTCCGTGCTACTTGATGTTATAAGAGCTGTAAAAATTGCTTTAAATAGAAAACTGAAAGGGGCAATACTGCCTATATGTGCTTATGCTTTCAAGCGTCCTCCGCGACTTGTATCATTAGAGGCCGCTGAAGAAATGTTTACTAATTTTATTAACGAAAAAACTTATGAGTAACTTTCTCTTGCAGCTAGTTTCTGCAATTTATCTATTATTTTTTCTTTTACTCTGCTTTGTTTCATTTTTTTCTTTAGTAAAGTTATGGTTCTTACTGGCGTAGGGTCTATATCTCGCAATATCGCCAAATAAACACTTGTAAAATCTCCGATTAAAGTTGTAGAAAGCATTTTAGCTAGTTTACTTTTGCCTTCACTCCAAATTTCAAAAATTTTTGTTACGTGATCCCGTATAAGCTCTTTAGTGATTTCAATCCGTAACCTCATCCCTTCAGATTCATCTTTGTCTCGAATAAAAATTGTCGAAAAACATCTTGCCAATTTATTAGCTCTTTCCCAGCCTACTATTTCATTGTGATTTAATTCTGGAAAAACATCCCATTTTGAAGGAATCTTACTATTCTCGTTTAACTGTTGTTTAAAACGCCAAGAAACTGCACGATAATATTCGAACCCGTAAATGAAAGGCATAGTTCCACAAATGCCAAGTGCCAACATCTTTGAAAAATTTTTATCAACTGTTTTCTCAGGGGAATTATCAAAACTAACTTTCTTTAAGATTTTTATTGTTTCGGAAAACTTTGATTGAACATCCGAAATCAAACCAATTTTCTCTAAAAATAAAAGAAGAGGCGAAAACAAATAAGGAAGAGCCGCACGGGGAGGTATTCCAGAGGGAATTCGTAAATAAGGAACGCATAATTTTTCCGAGAATTTTATGAGGCTTCCACCAGAGCTTACACAGAAAATCATGCAGTGTTTTTTTAATGCATGAAGAAAGACGCTCAGAGTTTCTTCAGTTTCACCTGAATAACTTACGATAAAAACAAGCGTTTTTTCATTTACATATGGTGGTAGCGAATATTCCCTATTAATCTCTATTGGAACAATTATCTCATTTCTCGCCCAGTCCTTAAGCAGTTCACCACCTATTGCTGAACCACCCATCCCCGCCACTATAATTGCCTTAGGTTTTTGATAGTTTGTTGAGATCATTCTGGTAATTTGTAATGCTTTTTCGTAGTGTTTAGGAGCATTAGTATAAAAAGAAAGCATGTCATTTTTGTCAATTCTTTTAATCTCATTAAGATCGTCTAATTTTTTTTTCTTTGCAGTTTTTGCTCTCATTTTTCCACCATTTGTAAAATCTTATATTAGGTTTTTAGCTTTTAAAGAAAATATGGATCTTAGGCGGAAAATTAAGTTTGGAAAGAAAGAAAATTGCAATAGCCATTCCTGCTTCTCTTGTATCGGATACCCCTCATCTGCGTGAGAAAACCTCGAAAATAGGATTGATTGGTAGAGCTGCCGCAATTTTTAGAGTGAAAGAAATAATAATTTATCCAGACGATCCTAAAGCAGATCAGAAAAAGGAAATGGATTTGATCGCTACCTTACTTAGCTATATAGAAACACCACAGTATTTGCGAAAGAGACTTTTTAAGCTTAGACCAGAATTGCGGTATGTTGGTACTCTCCCTCCTTTAAGGACACCACATCACCCTACAGAGAGCAAAATAAAAGATTTGAAAGTAGGGAGCTACCGTGAAGGTATAGTTCTAGCGAAGACAGAAAAAGGTTCCCTTATCGACATTGGAGTTGAAAAGTTAGCGTTAATACCTAATAAAAAACTGGCTATTAACCAACGAGTCACGGTGAAAATCCTTGATGTTAAAAAACGTCCAACAGTTGAATTGGCGGATAAAAAAGAAATACCGACGTATTGGGGATATAAGGTTACTGTAACAAAACAACCATTCGGAAAGCTTGTAAAAAATCTAGCCTTCGACCTTACTATTGCTACTTCCAAATATGGCATTCCAGTGTTAAAAGTTTTACAAGAACTAATCGAAAAATGGAGAAAAGCCCAAAATGTTTTAATCGCTTTTGGTTCTCCATCAGAAGGATTGTATGAAATAGTTAGGCATGAAGGTCTTGATCTCGATGATGTAGTAGATTTCTCGGTTAATACTATTCCTAAACAAGGAACGAAAACTGTTAGAACCGAGGAAGCTGTTGTTGCTTCTCTAGCTATTCTAAACATGCATTTTTCTTTTAACGTTTAAATGTTTGTTTTGTGTATGTGCCTTTATGTATTTCGATGTTGCCATGCCGATAACGCTTTCTGCTGTTACTTTCGTTTCTTTGTTTTTGAACGAAAAAATCGAAACTAGGTTAAAATCAGTCTTTGAAGGGAGAGAACTCACTTTAAGAGATACGATTATGCTTGTGATAACGATGGGATTTGTGATATCCCTCATAGTTTTTATTCCACAATTTGCTATTATGATAGTTTTCCTATTCTCTTATTCTATGCTACTTTTTATGTTTGGATATGTATTCTCAAATGAGAGATGGTACGTAGCCATACTTCCGCCTATAGTATTTGTCATTCTGTACTTGTTTTACAGTGGGACGTCAATATGGTTTCCTTATCTTTTAAATTTATATGGGATAATTTTCGCGATTTTAATTACACTATATCTTGGTAATCTTTTCAGGTGGAAAACAACTATGATTTTTGTCGGGCTTTTGACGGTTATGGATGTAATTTTAGTATTATTTACAGGGACAATGGTTTCAGCGGCAAGACATGTTTCGGGTCTTAAATTACCTGTGTTAATTTCCGTTCCAACAGTTCCTTCAATTGTTACAGAATTAGGACAGCACATTTATATGTCGCTAGGATTAGGAGACTTTTTCTTTGCCGGACTTATTGGAATACAGTCCTTTAAAAGATATGGAAAACGTTTCGCCATTATTTCTCTCCTAGCAATGTCATTTTCTTTTTTCATTTTTGAAACAATACTACTCACTTATAATCTGATGGCATTTCCAGGCACATTAATGATTATCTGCGGATGGTTACCTTTAGCGATATTTAAAAAATGGAAACATTAAGAATTAATTTGCAATAAAAAAGAAGGCAAAATTGCGTTTATCCGAATAATGCTCCAAGTCCTTCGAGTGCTGCTTCTTCTTTAGCTTTTTCTTCCTCTTCTTTCTTTTCCTTCTCTTCTTCTTTTGGCTTTTCTTCTGCAGCTGGTGCTTGTGTTGGAGGAGCAGCCACTGGAGCCATCATTGTTGGCGCAGTTTTAATTGCTTCTTCTATGTCGACTTCTTCCAAAGAAGCTACTAAGGCTTTAACTCTGACAGTGTCAACGTTTACGCCCGCAGCTGTCAAAACTTGTGTTAGATTTTTCTCGTTTATTTCTTTTCCAGCCTTGTGAAGGAGCATGGCGGCATAAATGTATTCCATACCTTTTCACCTCTCCATTCAACTATTTTAACTTTTTTCACTAGGTTTTGTTTTTCCCTCTAAAGAAGGAATCCTACTACTTAAACTTAACATTTGAACATGAGCCTTTCTAATCAAATCAGCTATATTTTCTTTAGTAGGTATGACCGCATTTGTAGAAAGAGCGTATGCTTCGTGATGAGCCAATTGCACAAGTATAACCATGTTTTCTTTTGTTGGATAAGCAACACTTACAGATAAGGCAAAGGCTTCTTCATGTACTTTACTAATTTCTCGTAGTGTCTCTTCTACATCAATTTTCAAGTGTTCCTGAGTTATTATCAAGCCATTATCATAAGCAACTTTCATTGCAAGACCCGCTTCAACAGGTTTTATTCCAAGCTTTGACAATACAGCAGCAAGCCTCTCAGAAATTACTTCACCCTTCTTTACAACTAAAGTATCTTTGGTTATCCAAACGCTTCCTGCCTCAATTCGTGTAGGCAAGCCCACAGCGTTCAATTGGCTTATAATCGGCCCAGGGGGTTGACCAGTATTTCCTGCAGGTACTACAACGTCAAAGGCTGCTATGTCTCCAGCTTTAGCTGTGGTTTTAACCTTTCCTTTTTCCAGTAACAAAGCCAACTTGAAAGGATTTAAATTTGTAAAAAGGTAAATGTTCGATCCAGATAGGTATTCTTCTAATTTTTTCAATTCGGGTTTTTCTTTGCATTTCTCTATAGCCAATCTTGTAATAGTGTTTTTAATGACTTTCATGAAGACCTTGTCTGAAAGTTTTTTCTTAAGCTCTTGAAGTTGTGCTGCTCTAACTTTTTGTAGACTTGCTATCCCAATGACATCATATTGTCCTAACAACTCTGTTATCTCTTCAACTTCACTGATTTTTTTCTGTAACACTTGCTGAGACGGCATTGAATTTTCCTCTTTTACGGTTTTATCTTAACAGGCTTACCCATAGAAGTTTTAATGTAAGCATAATCGATGTTCTTGATTCCTCTTTTAAGCTTTCCTTCTATGACCCTCAAAACTGTCTGAATATTGTCTGCTATCTCCTCTTCCTTCATGCTTTCTGTTCCTACGCGGCATTGTAAAATTGGTTGATTACGCATTCTAATTCTAACCGTTTTACGATGTTTCTCTATTAATCCTGATATATCAGCTGCTGGAGGGACTGGTACAGGCAGCTTTCCTCTAGGACCTAAAGCTGGACCTAAAATTTTTCCCACAGAAGGCATTAAAGGAGCTTCAACTAAGAAAACGTCATATTCGTTTGCTATTTTACGCAGTTCTCGTTTCTTACCAGCTAACCCTTCTAGTTCACTTTTATCCATAATTCTGTCTGCTTTAGCCTTTTTAGCTTTCAAGGCCAGTTCTCCTGAGGCTATGACGCATATTTTGTTCTGTTTATTGGGAATGGAATGTGGGAGTTCTATAACTTCTTGAATTCGTCCTTCTGGTGATCTCATGTCTATGTCTTTTAGAGTCAGAATAAACTCTATGGATTGGGTAAATTTTCTTTTACCAGCATTTCCCTTCGCTTCGTTAACTGCTTTTAATATTGTTTTCTTGTCTAAGGGCATTTTGAAAACCTCGTGCCATTGAGGGAATGGAACGCGGTTATAAAAATATTGTCTTATCCTTCACTTTTACTAAATATTTCATCATATTTGCCTTCGTCGATTTCTCTCTGTAATTCTTTGGGATCTTTTCCTTCCACGGTGACTCCTATGCTAACGCAGCTTCCTAAAACCTCTTTCACTGCAGCCTTTATGGTCTTTGCTAGAAGCTTCGGTCGTTTAATTTTCGCTATACGGACAATTTGCTCAAGGGTAAGATCACCAACTTTCTGTGTGTTAGGGGTTGCAGATCCCTTCTCAATTTTTAACTCACTCACAATCAAAGCGGCCGTTGTCGGCGTTCCCACACTAACTTCAAATTCTTTTGTTTCTGGATCTACTGTAACTTTCACGGGAACTTTCATTCCAGAATAATCCTTTGTAAGCTCGTTTATTTTATTCACAATGGCCACTACGTTTACTCCCAAGGGTCCTAATGCAGGACCTAAGGGTGGACCTGCAGTGGCTTGTCCTCCACTTACAAGAAGGTCAATAACTTTTTTCTCAACCATTTTTAAGTTTCACCGCTTTCTGCTTTGGCTTTTTCCACCAATTTAACATAATCTGAATGAACAGTTATGGGCAGCGTAAAAGTCGCCTCTAACAATTCAAGTGTAACTTCAGCTTTTCCTCTATCTATGCGAGTAATTTTTGCACGCATACCTTTGAATGGTCCTCCCGTAACTTCAACAATGTCGTTTTGGCTTAACTCTTCAATTATGGGTTTTCTTACTATATACCTCTCAATTTCAGAAAAGTCAACGACTCCAGGGACTCTTTGGCGTACATGTCTGACACCTGATATGGCTTCTTCCACAAAATGCGGGCCCTCCGCCTCTAAGAAAACATATCCCTTTAAGGTGTCGGGTACAAGAACCGCTTTTATTGGTATTTTATTCATCTCTATTTTTGCAGCAACAAATTTAGCTACATTTTTTTCTTGCCCAGTGGTTGTTTTGACTGCAAAAATTTTAGTGGGAGGTTCTTGCTCCTTTTTGTCCATGGAATTATCTTCCTTTTAAGGGGAACCACCGGGCTGAAGAACTACTGCTAATAATTTAATTACAAATCCTATTAGACCTACTGCCCCTATACCTAGAAAGCATATTTTTATGGAGAGCCAAAGCTCGCTTTTTCCAGGCTTTACGGCAAGTTTTAATGTTCTAGTACATTGGGAGAGGAAGGATCTTAAGCCCATGGTTCATCGCAAACTCAACATTTCAATACGAATATAAAGGTTACTGTGGAATTGGATTCTATTAACTTTTCTCTGAAAATGGAAAGATAGACTTTAAACTTTTTCAAAAGGTAAATTTATTTCTCTAAGCATATCTATCAATTTCGGTTTGTACTTACCCTTTATTCCTTTCCAATCTAAAACTGCAGATTCAACTTTTTCCAATGTTTTCACAGTGCATTGCCTGAGATTCTCCAAATCTATGCTAGGAATGGCATATTTAGGAATGATATGTCCAAAAGCCTTGTCCTCTTCTAATGCGATTCTCGTAAACTTTTTGTTGTAATGAGGTCCTCCTATACCAAGGACAGCTTCTGCAGGAAAATGGTCAAACATTGATGTAGCCTTTATGGCTGCGTGGGCAACAACTTCTGCCGCTCTTAGGTCTCTCCATTGCTTCGGTGAGCTTCCTAATTCAACAAACATTGTAGGTACATCTAAACTTGGTCCATGATGAGTACATTCATAAGAAACCTCATAATCAAGATTCCTTTTTTCTTTAAAATGCATCATGGTCATCAAAGCATATCTCATGGCATTTGCTGGAGACACCGAAACTTTTTTGGGGATACCCCCTAACTGCGCTTGGTCCAAGTTTCCAGGGGTATGTACAGATAATGTTGGAGTACCACTTATGCTGCTGTGGCGTGAAATGAAAATCACAAGCTCTAGGTTTTCCATAAAGCCAGTTATGTTTTGTGCATATACCGCCTCATCTTTTAAAGTTACGAGTTTAACAACCTTTTCATTAACTTCTCTAAAATAAACAGGGTTTTCTTGAAAAGTTTCGGCAGTTTCTCTAAAATTATAATTGGACAAAATCTGTTCTGCAATGTTTAAACTGGCTATATCCTTCTTTGAAGCGACTATTAGGATCATTTCTACTTTCCTTTACCACTCTCTTGCTCTAAAACAAATGCTCCACAAAGTTTATAATTGTTAAAGAAAGTTGAAGCTTGCAAAATGAATAAGGGTGTTTAAAAGATGATGCACTTAATTAACTTCAAAGAACTATCTGGTCAACAACTTATAGAAATCATTGATAAAGGTATTGAAGTTAAACATAATCCAAAAAAATATCGAAGTGCCCTAAACGGCAAATCATTAGCCATGATCTTCCAGAAAACTTCGACAAGAACGCGCGTATCCTTTGAAGTTGCTATGACCCAATTGGGAGGACATGCTCTTTACATTGACTGGAGAACAACAAATTTTACTATTGCAGATGTTTATGATGAAACCCAATACTTGTCACGTAATGTTGACTGCATAATGGCAAGATTGCTGAGAAACTCTGATTTACAAGTTATGGCAAGGGCTTCTCATGTACCTGTGATTAATGGATGCGATGAGAAATACCATCCAAGTCAGGCTATAGCAGATTTAATGACAATGAAGGAAAAAAAGAACAAATTGAAAGGTGTAAAACTTGTTTACATAGGAATTCATAACAACGTTTGCAACTCTCTTATAGAAGCCTGCACGAAAACTGGCGTGCAAATAACAACAGTAACGCCTATATTTAATGAACCCTCAAGAGACGATGAACTTCTAGAGAAGGCTAGAAAAACAGGGCTTTGGAAAACCACCACAAATGTAAAAGAGGAGGTTAAAGACGCCGATTTTGTTTATACGGACACTTGGATTGACATGGAATTTTTCCAAGACCCAAAATTCGCTGCAGAAAAAGATAAACGCATTAAGCTTATGAAGCCTTTTCAAATCAACGAAGATTTGCTGAAGGAAAGTAACGCCTTTATAATGCATGATATGCCTATTCATAGAGGATATGAGATAAGTGCCGATGTCATCGAAAGTCCTAATTCGATAATATATGAGCAAAGCGAAAATAGACTGTATTCAGCGAAAGCAATACTTCTAAAGTTGTTAGAAAAATACTAGAAGAGTTATCCTTTTTTATGCACTAAAGTGATGATTAAAATTAAGGTTTTAGATAAAAGCTATTTCAAAATCATGTTCACAAATTTTTCTGGGTTAAATTGTTCTAAATCTTCATAGGTTTGACCAGTGCCGATGAACAAGATAGGCTTCTTTGTAGCGTAGGTAACGCTAATGGCTGAGCCTCCTTTAATGTCAGCATCCACCTTTGTAAGTATAGTTGCATCAATGTTCACACTTTTATGAAATTCCTCCGCTTGCATGACTGCATCGTTTCCAGTAAGGGAATCTACCGTTAAGACTGTAAGGTCAGGATTTACGATGCGCTTAATTTTGGCTAATTCGTTCATTAAGTTTCGATTTGTCTGTATTCTTCCAGCAGTGTCTATTAAAACCACGTTTATTCCATGAGCTTTCGCATGATTTATAGTGTCATAGGCTACTGCTGCAGGATCTGCTCCATATTTGTGCTTGATCATTCGAATTCCTAATCGTTTAGCATGTTCTTCTAATTGTTCGATAGATCCAGCTCTATAGGTGTCACTACATGCCAGTACCACAGAATATCCCTTCCTGTTAAGAAACCGTGCAATTTTGGCTATGGTTGTTGTTTTTCCTGTGCCGTTTATTCCAACAAAAACTATAACAAAAGGTTCGCCTTTCTTACGTTTTTCTTCTACAGCTTTTAGCAGATTTATATTATTATTTGTTTGCATTACTTCCAGAAGTACTTCTCTCAAGTTTTTTTCCACAATTTTTCTGCGATCTTCAAGTCTTCTTATCTGCACTCCTTCCAATCTTTTTTCTATTTCATTGCATATTTTTTCTGCTACAGGAAAAGCAACATCATTTTCTACAAGACTTAGCTTGAACTCAGAGAGTATTGAACGAAGATTTTCAGCCTTAAGCTCTGTAGTTGTAACTTTGTTCACAAGATTTTTAAGCCCAGACTTAAGTTTCTCAAACATTTTATGACGTTTTCCCTTCTCTTAATTCAACCACAAGCCTGTCAAATTTTTCTTTGTCTTCACTCATTTTCTCTGCTACTCTTGCAAGCTGCTGTTGGAGAGAGGTTCTTGATTTTTCAAGGTTTTCTAGACGACTTTTAATAATTTCTTTTGCTTCTTGCAAGGTTTTTTCTACAGAAATTCCTGCGCCCATTCCCACTATTATTTTGTCTGGATTTGAAAGTCTCGCTTTGATATATGAATTGCCACCTATGGGAACCAGTAGTTCAGAATTTTCTTTTTCTTCTTCTAAGCCTTCAAGCGTCATGCTTGCATAGGTTAAATCTGTGATTGCAGCGTTTATCATGTTAATTCTGGACTGTATAGCCTCGCCTGTCTGTTCAAGAAAACGCATTTCAACGCTTAGTTTGCGGAGTTTTTCTTCAGTTTTACTCGCCACCTTTTTCTTCTCCTACAACAAGTTTTTTTAGCAGGGGATTTTCTATTTCTTGAGGCGGGATCTCTTTAACATCGAATATTTTTATGTGAAAACGTTTTACTCTATGTTTACTTCCCAATTCAGCATAAACCCTTTCTACAGCATGTTCAGGTTTGATGGCTATTATTTCCTTCCTGAAAGGCGTTTTCAAGTTTGGTTTTCGAATTTCTCCTGTTACTCTGAAAACTTTCATACTATCTACTCTCCTTTACAACATCCAATGCGTTCCCAATTATAAACATCTCGGGTCCTGTGGTTAGAGAACCAGCAACTGCTGTGTAACGATTGCATATTAAGCCTGTGCCAATATAGGG
>MTLU01000004.1 GCA_002010975.1 Candidatus Bathyarchaeota archaeon JdFR-07
GCTATCTCGTATTGTCCCCTATCGAATTGGAGGTGACAAAAGGGACATACGTCGACTATACATTCGGCTTCAGCTTCTTTCATTGCACGTAATCTTTGCTGAGCCATTTGTAAGGAAGCCTCGAGAATTCCGGATCTGACGGCTCCCCCAGCTCCACAGCACATCATTTTATGTTCATAATCAACGCTTTCTGCTCCTAAAATTTCAACCATTTCATCCAAAAATCTCGGCCTTTCAAAATCCTTCCAAGGCCTCAACCTACTTGGTTTAAGAAGATGGCAACCATAGAAGACCGCTACTCTTGCTGGAACCTCTCTTTTAACATATTTCTTTAACTTTTCTATCCCCACATCGAAGTAAAGAACTTCAATCACATGCTTAACTTTGATTTTTCCTGCAAAACTGTAACCTATTTCAGATAAAAGATCATTTACATGATTTCTTTTCTCTTCATTCATTCTAAGAATATAATTTGCCTCTTTCAGCGTAGCATAACAGCCATTACACATAGTAACAATGTCTAATCCCAACCGCTTAGCTATCGCCAAGTTTCTAGCCGCTATTAGTAGCCAAATGTCCGTATCAAATGATCGTATTACGCCTGGTGGTGGGCAACATGACGCCCCCCTCATGTCAATAAGTTCTATGGATAATTTTGAGAAAACTTTTCTAGTGGAAGCCTCGATTCCCGGATAGCGGTTGGGCGCGAGGCATCCCAGATAGAACGTATATCTCATTAACTGTCCCATCCAAACTCGACTTTCTTGTCGAATTCCAATTTTTTGACCAGAAATTGTAGCTGTTTTAGCGCCTCCGCAATAAATTGGATAGCAGGTGGATTTTTAGCTAGCCCTAATTTGGTTCTTTTCTCTTTATTTTCATTATCCAACGGCACTGCATGACCATATCGAATAAAATTTTGGCATATTTTAAGGTGTTCGGGGATTAAATTTCCCTTCTCTACTGCTATGTTCCTTAGAGTTATTATTATTGAAACTATTTCTATTCTCTTTGGGCATCTTTCTTGGCATGTATAACATGTTGTGCAGAGCCACAAGTCCTCCTTTTTTATGTCAAGCCCTACGCCCAACAATGTTTTTCTTATCAATAGTCGCGTTCTGAATGGAGTTATTCTCCCGGATGGACATGAGGCTGAGCAGACACCGCATTGAAGACAGCCATAAATGCTTTTAGCAACAGTTTCCTCGGCTTTTCTGAAAAGCTCTTCTTTGATTTCTTTAAAAGTCAGTTTGTTTTCCCTCATCAACATCTCATTCAGTCATCTCCTCCCTTTATAAGAAGTATCAATCAGTACAAAAAATAGATGACTCCGTTGTACATTCCACCTCTTTAGGTGCACTGAGCCGATGGCGTGTTCGGTTTTCCCTTGCAAGTTTTCACCGCGTTTAGTAAATTCTTTAAGGTTTATTAGGCTTCTTAAGGAGAATAGGATAAGATGAAAAGGCTATGATAAGGAACAAATCAGCCGCAGTTTTATCAATTCTTTTCGCGATGCAAGGTGCGATTTTCACGTTTTTAATATTTTTTGCTACAATTTACATTAAAAAGACTTTTGAAACTTCGACTGCAACGTTAAGCCTAATTATCTTCTTTATAATGCTTCCCTATTATCTGAAAATTCTATGCGGCCTAGCTATAGATTCCCTTTCTTACAAAATATTTGGAAGTAAAAAATTCGTAATTGCCATTTTTTCTATTTTAGAAGCCATTTTCTGGCTTCTTTTATCATCTTTGGTCAATCTATTAATGTTTTGTCTGATTATATTAGCGGCTGTTTTATGCTTTTCACTTGTCGATTCCTATTTAGACGCCTACATATGGGGGAGCGCCTCAAAGGAGAAAAGAGGAGTGGCCTGGGGTATTTCCTGGGGAATGAAAGGTGTTGGAGCGTCAATTTTTAGTGCTATTTCCAGCTATGTTATTCACACGTGGGGATGGACATACCTCTATTACACCCTTACAATAATCATGATGATGACGGCTGTTATGATTCTTTTTCTCCACGAAGTAGCTATTACAGAAAAATATTTTTCTTTCCAAAAATTTAGACAAGTGTTTAGGTGGAAGTGTCCCTATCTCGCTGTGGCATTCTTCATATTAAATTGGATTCCCCTCGGCATAGGAGTCTGGATGTACGGGCCTTTTATCAATAGCTTTCTGAAGATTCCAATAGAATATGCGAGCATAATCTCATGTCTGGCGAGTTTAGGAAATCTTCTGGGATCCTTCATAAATGTTGGAATAGTTTCGTATAGAAATCCATGGAAAGCTTGGAAGTTAACTTTAGCTGTATATTCTGTTTCATGTCTTTTGCTGATAGTTAATACAGGAGATGTACTGTTTGGGATGGCTACAGCGCTTATTTATGGAATCGGCAGAGGCTTCATCATGGCAAACGGCTTATCTCTTGGCGGAGAGTTAGTTGTTTCTTCGCTTAGAGCTACAATGCTTGCTCTTTATTCATCATCCTTATATTTAGGCTTTAGCATAGGCGGATTGATTTCGGGGCAAATTGTTTACGTGTTTGGCTACCAGTTAAACTTTGTGATAGCGGCTTCTTTGATGATTCCAACCTCCAGTCTCCTGTTTCCTTTAAGAAAGAGTAGAATATCTATTAGGAGAGAGAAATTGCAGATTTAGGTGGTTTCATGAAACAGAAAATATGCGATTCTGTCGAAAAAATGGAATTAAACATAACAGACATGACCATGGCACTCATTCGCTTTAAAAGCGAGAACCCTCCTGGAAACGAAGAAGAAATTGCAGAGTTTCTAGCCTCAAAGTTCGAAGATTTAGGCTTTAAAGTTGAACTTGTTGAGGCTGAGCCTAAACGGCCCAATGTAATCGCAACCTTAGATGGAGAGCAAGGTTTTCAAACATTAATCTTCAACGGTCATATGGATGTTGTTCCAGCGGGACCGTTGGAAAATTGGGAACATCCGCCCTATGAACCGATACTCAGAGATGGCAGGATATATGGTAGAGGAGCTGCCGACATGAAGGGAGCACTCTCCGCGGTTTTTAATGCTGCAAAGGCCATTATAGAATTGGGTATACGCCTCAAAGGAAAGCTTGTCATACAGTTCGTAGCCGATGAAGAAGAGGGAGGGGCGAAAGGAACAGAGTTTCTCATAAAAAAGGGACTCGTTAAGGGAGACTACGTGATTGTATGCGAGCCGACAAGTCTCAAAGTTGGCGTAGCTGAAAAGGGTTTTTTCAGGGCAGAAGTAACCGTAAGAGGAAAAGCCGCACATTCAAGCACACCATCTGAGGGAATAAACGCAATAGTAAAGATGTGCAAGGTAATTAAGGCTATAGATAAGGAGCTGGTCAAAAAATTTGCTGGTAGGAGCCATCCTCTTCTCGGTAGTCCGACAATAAGTATAGGAACAATAACTGGCGGAGTTAAAGTTAATGTCATTCCGGATAAATGTACCATCAAATTTGATCGAAGATTGATTCCGGGAGAGAATCCTGAAACGGCTTTTAATGAAATAATTGAAATATTGAAGTCATTAAAGGAAAGGGATCATCAACTGAAATACGAAGTCAAACTTTTGGGTACAGCTAAGCCCTCAGAGCTCTCTCCTCAAGCAGAAATAGTAAAGTTGCTGGAAAAGAGTTACGAGTTTGTCTTTTATCAAAAACCTATAATTTACGGATTAATGGGGACGACCGACGCCAGATTTTTCATTAACCATGCTAAAATACCCACAGTCATCTTTGGACCTGGAGGCATAAGCGAAACCCATAAGGTAAATGAATTCGTAAGGGTGAGAGAACTTATCTCAGCCACAAAAATTTATTCTTTGATGATTTTTGATGTTCTAGCCGTTAAATAGCCTAGCATAGATGGCATGCAACTTTATGGTCCTTAGATACTTCAACTAACTCTGGCTCTTTCTTTCCGCATATTTCTTCTGCATAGTTACAGCGGGGGTGAAATCTGCATCCAGTTGGGGGATTTATTGGGTTCGGGATTTCACCTTTTGGAATTATTTTCTTGCGTTTCATTTTCGGATTTGGTATTGGAACCGCAGAAAGCAGAGCTTTAGTGTAAGGATGCTTCGGACTGGCGAGAACCTCCTTTTTAGATCCTAACTCAATGATTTTACCTAAGTACATAGTCGCAATAGTGTTGGATATGTAGCTTGCAATTGCGAGGTCATGGGTGATAAAGAGATAAGTGAGGTCATACTGTTGTTTTAGCTTAATTAGTAGGTCTAATATCAACGTTCTAAGAGAAACATCAATCATTGAAACGGGTTCGTCGAGAACAACAAATTCCGGACAGATTATTATTGCTCTAGCTATGGCGACCCTTTGTCTTTGCCCACCGCTGAGCTGCCAAGGGTATTTCTCATAAAAATCTTCGGCGGGACTCAAACCGATGTTTTCCAACATTTCAAGAGCTTTTTCCTTTATTTTTCTTTTCTGGCAAATCTTATGTATCTTCAGCGGTCTTTCAATGGTGTCTCCTATTTTCATGGTTGGATTAAGCGATGAGTAAGGATCTTGAAAAACTATTTGCATCTTCCTTCTGAGAGCCTTTAATTCATTCCCCTTAACTCTTGTGATATCTTTCCCTTCAAAAATCATTTTTCCGTCAGTTAATTCCAGTGATTTTATCAAAAGTTTCCCGATTGTCGATTTTCCGCTTCCGCTTTCTCCGACAAGCGTGAAAGTCTCACCCTTCCTTAGGGAAAAGGAGATCCCATCCACAGCTTTAATGTATTCTCTCTTTCTGGTTATTAAATACTGGAGGAAATTCATTTTAATTGGGAAATATTTCTTGACATTAATTGTGGTGATTATATCCTCCATTCTAATCACCCCTAATATAGATGACATTTAACTATGTGTTCGCGGCCGACAGTCGCAGTTTTCGGCTCCTTGAATTTGCAAATTTCCCTTGCATACTTGCATCTTGCATAGAATCTACATCCCTTCGGAGGAGTTAGTAAACTTGGAGGCATCCCCAGAATATAATTTAATTTTTGCTCTTCGGGCGTTACTGTTGGAACAGCCTTGATTAGGGCTTGTGTATAAGGATGGAGAGGCTTATCGTAGAGTTCCGTGTTTTTTGCAATTTCAATTATGTGCCCAGCATACATTACGGCTATTCTGTCGGATTCTTCGAAAACAACTCCGAAATCGTGAGTAATAAGTATAAGGCTTAATCCATACTCTTCCTTAAGATTTCTCAGTAATTCCAATGTTTTAGCTTGAATTAGGACATCGAGTGAAGATGTCGGCTCGTCCGCAATTATAAGTTTCGGATTCAAAAGTAAAGCTAGGGCTATCATTATTCTTTGCTTCATCCCACCGCTGAATTGATGAGGATAATCATTTATTCTGTTCTTGGGTATGCCTACTTTGCCTAAAATTTCTTCGGTCTTCTCCACAGCCTCTCGTTCATCAATTTCCTCATGGGTTAGTATGGCCTCTACCAAATGTTCCTTAATGTTCATTATAGGATTCAATGAAACATCTGGGTTCTGAAAAATCATCGCGATTTCTTTTCCTCTTAGCTTCCTCACTTCTTCATCGCTCAGGCTAAGCAAATCAATCCCATTATAGAATATTTTCCCGCTTACCATTTTTCCAGGATAGGGAACTAGTCTGAGAACTGATAATCCAAGAGTTGATTTTCCGCAGCCAGATTCTCCCACAACTCCGAGGGTTTCACCCTTGTTTAGAGAAAGGCTTACGCCATCGACAGCTTTCACTACACCTTCCTCTGAAAAATAGTAGACTCTTAGATTTTTTATGTCGAGCAGTTTCATAGCTATCTCCTCTCCGGGCTAAGTATTCTTTGAATTCCTTGTCCGAAGAATGTAAAGCCTAGTGACGCCAAGAGTATTGCCAAGCCGGGAAAAGTTATTATCCACCAGTAGCCGGAAAGATAGTATAGTCTCCCAATTCTTATGTCGGTACCCCAACTTGGATGGGGCGGAGGAATTCCTAAGCCTAAAAAGCTGAGTCCGGCTTCGATGAGAATTCCCCACGCAGTATTAACTGAAAATATGGCAAAAATGGACGCAATTGTGTTCGGGAAAATATCTTTAAGGAGAATAGAAACTTTTGAAGCACCCATAAGCCTTGCTGCTTCAACGAACTCTTTAGATTTTATTGAAAGCACATGCCCCCTAGTCACTCTGAAATATGTTGGAACAAAAACTGTCGAGACGGCGAGAGCCGTATTTAATATTCCAGCCCCAAGGATTGTAGCGACGGATATGGCTAATATTAGGCTGGGAAAGGCATAAATTGAGTCCATAATCATAGAGAGAGCTTTATCTATTTTTCCTCCCAAATAGCCGGAAATTTCTCCTAAAAGTACGCCTAAGGGCAATGAAACAAGTGCGCCTAATAGAGCTGTCGAAATAGATATTCGTGAACCATAGATAATTCTGCTTAAAAGGTCTCTTCCAAGATTGTCTGTTCCGAAGAGATGCTTTAAACTTGGAGGCTGAAGAATGTCCGGGGTTGTTTTGGAGGGATCGTATGGTATAATGTATGGAGCGAAAATCGCTATTACACTTAACGTAACTAGGATTACAAGACCTGCAAACATCAATTTTCCTTCGTTTGTCCTCAAGATTTTCCGAATTTCTTCAATATTCATGTACTTGTTCTCCTAGAGCCTTATTCTAGGGTCTATATAGGCATAGATTATGTCAATTATCAAGGTAACTATTGATATGAGTAAAGCATAGACTACGATTATTCCTTGAACCAGTGGATAATCTCTTCTGAAAATAGAATTTACGAGGAGACTTCCCATACCAGGTATAGAGAAAACCGTTTCAGTTAAAACAGAGCCGCTGAGCATACGGGCAAAGTTCATTCCAAGCAAAGTTATAACTGGAATAAGGGAATTTTTCAGAGCATACTTAAAGAGAATAACTCTTTCTTTTATTCCTCTGGCCCTAGCAGCTCTAACATAATCTTCATTAAGTGCTTTTAAAACGTTTGAGTGAGTCATTCTGTTAATGTTTCCAGAAATGAAAAATCCCAGCGTTATAGAAGGGAGAATTAAGCGTGCTACGTGATCCACAAAGGCACGCATATTACCTGTGATTAAGGCATCTAAAGCAGGAAGTCCAGTTATACGAGTTATTGATAGAGAAGTGTCAAGTATGCCTGTAGCGGGGAGAACTCGAAACTGTATTGCGAAGAGTATTTGCAAGATCATGCCGAACCAGAAAACTGGCATGGTATAGGCGATGGTACTTAATATAGTATTGAATACGCCGAACCAGCTTTTTGATTTATATGCAGCAAAGGTACCGAACGATATTCCAAGAAAAGCCGCAACAAACAGGCCACATGTAGCGAGTTCGATGGTTATTGGAAGATGCCGTCCAATAATGGACCAAACATTGTCTTTAGTTATGTAGGATTTTCCCAGATCTCCGCGGAAAACACCCATTAAATAAGAGACATATTGTTCCCAGATCGGTCTATCCAACCCAAGCTCATGCCTTGTCTGTTCAATTATATGTTCTCCAGCCTGAGGACTCACAATAAAGTAAACAGGATCGCCTGGAAGTACCCTTAATATTATAAAAATTAGCGTCAGAAGTATTAAAAGCATTGGAATTATTAATAGGATTCTACTAACAATGTAAAATAGCAAACCCGACGACTTTGATGACATGGAATTGCCTGTTATATAAAAAAAGGAGGAAATTAATTACTTTTTCTCAATTGTGTGAAAGTAGAAATATGCTATCGGTGAAACTTGGATTCCCGATATTTTGTCGGTGGTTATAAAGAACTGCTTTAATTGCCACAGCGGAATATATGGGACATCTTCAGCCAATATTTGTTGTAGTTGCTCATAGAGTTCTTGTCGGAGTGTCTGGTTGTATGTCGATAGCGCTTGTGAGAGCAAGCTGTCAGCTTCTGTATTATTGTAATGGCTGCTAAAGATAGCGTTTGCCATTATAGGATTCATGAAGTAATAGAGGTAGCTGTTTGGATCAGGAATTGGCGGGAACCATCCTAAGAGCCACATTCCATATTGTCCCGCTTTGTATTGTTCTCTGAATGTTGCCTTTTCAACGTTCTGGAGAGTAACGGAAATTAAGCCCGTCTCTTCCAAGTCCTCCTTTATTACCTGTGCAACATATTCTTCAGCTGTTCCGTAGTAGCTTGAGCTGTAGTACAGTGTTATCTCCAGTTTTTGGGCAGTATTGTGGCCTGCATCATTCAGTAATGAAATTGCTTCTGTGAGGTTTCTGTGCGGAAACGTGTCTAGGTGTCCCCAAATTCCCTTAGCTACTAACGTGTAAAGTTCGGATGCTTGACCACTGAAGACAACATTGACTATCTTTGTTCTGTTCACGGCATAGGCTATTGCCTTTCTTACACGTGTGTCGTTAAACGGATACTGAGCTTCATTGAAAACTATATATCTTATCATGTTGGACTCGCTTTCAATGATATTGTATCCCTTTTTTCTTAAGTCTTCAACGTCTGTTGGGAACAAATCTCCCCTTGCGCTCCAAATTATGTCTATTTCTCCAGCCTCAAATGCAGCCTTCAAAGACGCGGAGTCAGCATACTTCTTCAAAACTATCTTGCTATTTTTGGGAGGGGTATCCCAATAGTCCTTATTTGCCTCAAGAACTATTCTGTCATCTTCAACATATTCTATAACCTTGTAGGGGCCTGTGCCTGCTGGGTGAGTGTCAATGTAGTCTTCTCCATACACCTCAATCAGTGTTGGACTAACCATTCCTATGAAGATAGAGAGGTGACGTAGCAAAAGCGGATGAGGATGGCTTAAGTAAATTTTCAGGGTGTAGTCATCAACCACTATAACATTAGTTATGTATTTTAGGCCAGACCTAAATGCTCCTTTTTCGATATACCTGTCTATGTTAAACTTTGCCGCTGAAGCGTTAAATGATGTTCCATCATGAAATTTAACGCCCTGCCTTAAGTAGAAAGTCCAAACAGTGCCATTTTCGCTTGTCTCCCATGATGTTGCCAGTCCAGGAACTACATTGAGTGTTTCTGGTTCCCATTCGACTAGATAATCATATATGTTAAACTCTAGGTTAAATTCATCAGCCCCTGTGGTTTTAACTGGGTCAAGGTGAGTCGGGACACGAACTGAACCAATAGAAATAACCGCTGGAGGCTTCGGTTGGGTATAGTAGATGTAAATCCCTATGACTACTCCGACTATGACTATTAGAACCACTACGGCAATTACGTTTTTTGACATATTTTCACCAAACCTTTAGGTATTAAACTCACTTGTATATAAAAAATACCATTCAGTTTGCTGCTAAAGGATTAAAACAGAACATTTATTCACCAAAATTTTTGAATTAGTTTTGAATTAACTTTTGAAAGATGAGAGGTTTAGGGCGATGATGCTTGGTAAGAAATATGGAAAATTTTTTCAACCGTCAATTTGGCCATACTACCCAAGAATTCCTATTTTTAGGCTCTTAAAGGACACGGCGAAGAGAATTCCTGACAAGCTAGCTGTATTATACCCGAGAAATACAACATTTAAAGAACTTGATGTCTTAAGCGATAAACTAGCGGCAGCCCTTGTCGATTTAGGTGTTAACAAAGGAGATGCTGTGGCACTTTTTATGTGGAATTCGCCCGAATTCATAATTAGTTTTTTCGGAGCACTAAAATCAGGCGCCATAGTTACTGCACTTAATCCCTCCTTTAAGTATAAGGAGGCAAAATTCCAGTTAGAAGATTCCGAAGCGGTTATTGCAATAGTAGACAATGATAAGTATAAAATTATTGAGAAAATTAAGGCTGAACTGTCCAAACTCGAGAAGATAATTGTTTTAGGCAAGAAAACTGTCGCCGCGTTCTCCTTAAAAGAGCTGTTGAAAAGGTGTCCTCCAACTCTTCCAAGCGTAGAGATAGACCCAGTAGAGGATGTGGCTGTTCTTCAGTATACCTCGGGTACTACAGGATTACCGAAAGGTTGTATGTTAACGCACTATAATGTGGTAAGCAACATTATACAGTGTTCGGTTTCACCTGCGCTTGAAATAAGAGAAAGCGACATTTTCCTCAGCCATTTACCCTTTTATCACATTTATGGGATGACATGGCTTGTTTGTGTACCAATGCGGATGGGGATAAGTCAAGTGATTATGAAACGCTTCGAAGTTAAAGAATTTTTGAGGCTTATTCAAGAATTTAAGGTAACAGTAGTCTTTACGGTAATGCCCGTAATAACACTTCTTGCAAACTCTCCCAAAATCGAAGAATATGATATTTCATCTCTACGTTTCATAAATAATGGTGGAACCTCAATAGTTCCAAGCGTCGTTAGAAAGTTTGAGAAACTTACAAAAGTGCCTGTAATTAACGGATACGGCTTATCTGAGGCGTCACCTGTTACAAATACTAATCCATTATGTTGCATCAAACATGACTCTGTTGGTCCGCCTTTGCCAGATACTGAGGAAAAAATAGTTGATTTAGAAACTGGAACGAAGGAGCTTCCAGTAGGAGAAATTGGCGAGTTGATAATAAAAGGGCCTCAAATAATGAAGGGTTACTGGAAAAGACCTAAAGAAACAGCCGAAGCCCTACGGGACGGCTGGCTCTACACGGAAGATGTAGCAAAAATGGATGAAGACGGTTACGTCTATATAATAGACAGGAAAAAAGAAATAATTAAGTATAAAGGATTCACCGTAGGTCCGGCTGAGCTTGAGGCCGTGTTAATGGAACATCCAGCTGTGGCAGATTGCGCAGTTATAGGAAAACCAGATCCTATAGCGGGAGAAATCCCAAAAGCCTTTGTGGTCCTGAAGAAATGCGTAAAGACAAGTGAGGAGGAGTTAATAAAGTTCGTTGAAGATAGGGTCGCAGGATACAAGAAAATAAGAGAGGTTGAATTTGTGAATTCTATTTCAAGGAGCGCTTCTGGCAAAATTCTAAGAAAAAAATTCATAGAGTTAGAGCGGAGGCGTGCGGCAGGAAAACAATAAATAATTAACTAACTTAAAGATGATAAAATGATTCGGATAACCAAACAAAATGTAAAGAATTTCCTCATAGAGAAGGAACTTTTGGACGAAAACGAAAAATTAGAAGTTTATGAACTTTTAGAGGGAGGAGTCTCAAGCGTTCTGCTAAAACTTGTTATAGGAGAAAAATGTTGGATTTTGAAGCAACCTCTCGAAAAAATGAGAGTAAAAACCGAATGGACAGCGCCCCTATGGCGAAGTCACCTAGAAGCCAGATGTATACGCCTTCTTTCAGCGATACTGCCTAAAGGAGCCGTTCCACAACTTATCTTCAATGACCCAGATAATTACTTAATAATCATGAGCTGCGCGCCCAGAGGCGCTACGTTATGGAGGGAAGAGTTAATTAATGGAAACGTGAACTTGAAAATTGCTGAAAAAGCTGGAGAATATTTATCCATTATACAGAATGAGACATTTAAAGATGATAACATCCGAAAGGAATTTTCTAGATCTCCTTTAGGAGGACTAGCCAACTATTATAGAATACTAGAGAAACCTCATCCAGACCTCATAAAGGAAATTGAAGCACTAATAAACTTTTCAGTAAATAATAAAGTATGCCTAACTTTAGCCGACTTCAATCCTAAAAATATCTTTGTGAAAGATGATGAGATAATGCTGATAGATTTAGAGGGAGCTCACTGGGGAGATCAAAGCTTTGATCCGGCAATGCTTATTACTCATCTTTTACTAAAGTTAGTATATAATTCTCACATTAATGAACGGTACATTGACGCCGTGCAAACATTTTGGGAAGCCTATCGTAGGAAACTGAGGAATAGAAATAAAGGCTTAGAGGACAAAGTTGTTAGGCATATAGGCACGTTGCTGCTTGCTCGTGTAAACGGAAAGTCTCCAGTTAAGTATCTCAGCAAGGAAAAGAGAGAAATTCCCAGAACTGTCGGAAGGAAAATTCTGCTAGAACGCTGCTCAAGAATCCAACAGGTAATAGACTATATTGACGAACAAGTAAATGTCTTCAAATTCTAGTTTTATATGCCTATTCACAAGAAAATGGGGTACATTAGACGTTCCAGATGTCACAAAACTCTTCCCGAAATGCGACCTCCACAAAAAGTGCCCAGATACAAAAAAATTCTAACAAAAGTTGTCCTTTTAGGTTAACCAAATTAATACTCCAGAATTCAAATACATAAATACAAATCTCTCTCGACCCACTATTTTTCCGTTCACTATTTCTTTATGTTTTCATTGAAAAATTGAAAGTATTAGAAAGAAAATGGAGCTAGGCCTGCCGATTTTAAAAACTGAGAATTCGCTTCCATAGTTTCAAACCTATCATCGCTCCTATTCCGCTCAATGCGGAGGAAATCGCTATAAACAACATAAAAACTATGAATGGAACTTCAATTATTTTGAGCCATTTTACAATAGTCAAATAAGCAGCTATTCCTGTTATTAAACTACTGAAAATTGAAGATGCTGCTATTTTAATTATTGAAGGACTATTCCAGAATTTTGAAAGAGATAAAGCTAAGTCAAAGGTTCCTCCCCGGATTACAAAGAGAGCGAGAGCTATAGGTAAACCTGTATATAGGGCATCCAGAAGCCCAGCGATTACGCATGTGTAGATCGCTCCTCCTGATCTGCGAACTGTTAATGCTGCAACGGTTATGAACAAAGCGGTAAAGATCTGAAAAAGTTCACTTATTGGAGGCGGTATTAACTTAATTAAAAATACTAAAACACCGAATATAGCAGGGATAGTGAGACGAATCGAATGTGCATTCTTTTGAATATACAAGTCCATAACCAAATCTAGGCATGAAAGACCACACATAAAATGTTTTTGTAAACATGCAAATTTCTGTAGAAATTCTAGTTGTCATTCAGAACCATTTGAAAAACAAGTATTATCATTGTTACTACTAAAGTTAAAGCCATCAAAAAAATGCTAGGGAATTCAGGAATTGGCTCTTGAGATATAACGGCATCTGCATCTATTAACCCCCAGCCATAAAATTGATCCCATCCCATTTCGCCAAGATCTTCTACTCTTATGCGAAGTGTTGCGATAACATCATCGGTGCTTAAGCTAGGATATTTAGATAGCATAAGTGCGATTACACCTGCAACAAAAGGAGCAGCAAACGATGTGCCACTTCCATAAGCATAGGATCCGTCCTTCCATGTAGCAAGAATATCAACTCCAGGAGCGCAAAAATCTATGTAGTCGCCAAAATTGCTAAACCCAGCCTTAGTGTCGTTTTGATCAATAGCTGAAACTGCTATGACTTCTTCGTAAGCTGCTGGATAAAATGGTTTACTACTATTGTTGTTACCTGAAGCAGCTATTAAGATACATCCTTTTTGATAAGCATATTTAATCGCTGCTTCCGTAGCTGGTGAGAGAAGTGAATATTTGCCGCCTAGACTCATAACAATTATCCTTGCTCCATTATTAGCCGCACGGATGATTGCCCTGTCTAGGTCAATCCAACTTCCGTCAGAGGAAGATAACACTTTCAAGGGCATAATGCGGACCTTTGGGGATACACCTACAATACCTATACTATTATTAGCTACAGCTCCAATGATGCCAGAAACCATGGTGCCATGGCCATCTAGATCGGTTACGTTGTCATTGTTGTCCACAAAATTCCATCCATCAACTATGTTTGCTGCTAAATCAGGATGATCATCGTCGATTCCAGTATCAAGTACTGCAACGATTATTCCCGATCCATAATATCCTTTTTTATAAGCCTTATCAGCCTTAATTCTATACCAGCCCCATTGATTGGAAGTTAAAGGATCGTTTACCAAGTTTGCTGTCACAGTTTCTACGATAAGCAGCAGAATTAAAAGAGTAAACAGGGGCATCTTCAAAGAGTAAACCTCTTTTTTTATCCCTATTAATATCGTTAATCTAACGCTCCCAACGTTAAAAAACGTGTGAATGATGAATATAAAAATTCTCAATTGATGAGTCTTTTTATGAAAAATTTGCAGATTATACAAAAGATTTTAGCTAGATAAAACCATGTTTCGCGTCATTAGAATAGATACTGATCCTTTAATAATTCTCAGAGTTGCCAGTAACGTATAACAAATAAGAGAAGTATAGGAGCATGCTGGATCAGAAGAATACTTTTTATTTAGACGGTGATAATACTTCTGAGGTAACACATGAAAGTTAATGATTTTTCTATTTTAATTGGAGGAGAAGCAGGAGCAGGTATTGCACGTTCCGGTTTTCTATTTGCTAAAGCATGTATGCGAGGCGGGCTTCATGTCTTTTGCACAATTGACTATCAATCGCTAATAAGAGGAGGACACAACTTTTACATCGCCAGAATATCTGGAGAAGAAGTTTATTCTCAACTAGACCACGTTAATCTCATTGTAGCTCTAAACGCTGAAACAGTTATGTTACACAAAAAAGATCTTTCTTCAAACGGTGGAATAATCTATGATCCTGCAGATATCTCACCGGATTCCCAAAACTTTCAACAAGAAAAATTGAAACTATATTCCATACCATTAAAGAAAATAGTTAGGGATAAACTTAAAGAAACACAGCTTGTAATACGAAACACAGTTGCACTTGGAACCGTCTTTTCCCTTCTCAAATACGACTTAATCTTCAGTGAAGAAATTATTAAGGACATTTTCAAACCTAAAGTCGCCGAAATTAATTTAAAAGCAGTCCGTGCAGGATTTGAATTTGCAGAAGAACATTTCGAAAAAAATTTTGAATACCGTCTGAGAAAAATAGAAAACGCTGAAAAAAGAATCTTTCTCAATGGAAATGAAGCAATAGGATTAGGTGCAATAAAAGCAGGGTGTAAATTTTACGCAGCCTATCCGATGACCCCTTCAACTGGTCTTCTTCACTTTATGGCAGCAAATGAAAGAAAACAAAACATGATTGTAATACAACCAGAAGGAGAAATAGCAGCAATTAACATGGCTATAGGTGCAGCTTTCGCTGGAGTAAGAGCCATGACAGCGACCTCTGGCGGCGGTTTTTGCCTCATGAGCGAGGGCTTAGGAATGGCTGGAATGACAGAAATGCCTATAGTTATTAATGTTGCCCAAAGACAAGGACCGAGCACTGGATTACCCACCTATTCAGCTCAGGCTGATCTAAGGTTTATTCTACACGCTTCCCAAGGCGAGTTTCCAAGAGTCGTCATAGCTCCTGGAGACATTGAAGAGTGCTTTTATGAGACTATGCAAGCGTTCAATTGGGCTGAAAAATACCAACTTCCAGTCATTATTCTTACAGATAAATATCTTCTCGAAAGCTACACATCAATTAAGCCCTTTAACACGAAACGCATGAAAATTGAACGAGGCTCTATAATTACTGGAATTTACAAAGGTGATGAAAAATACAAGAGATACGAAATAACAGCAACTGGAGTGTCTCCTCGGGCTCTACCACTAACTAAGAGAGCAATAGTTAGGACAAGCGCCAATGAACATGATGAATACGGGTTTACCACTGAGAATCCAGAAATGACAACAAAAATGATTGACAAAAGAATAAGGAAGCTGGTTTATCTGTCAAGAGAATTAGAAGAACGAAATATTGCCACAACAAAATTTTATGGTCACGCGAGGGGGAGAGAAGCAACATTAATCTCGTGGGGATCCACTAAAGGTCCAATATTGGAGGCAATAAAACTTCTTAATCGAGAAAACATTGTAGTAAATTATTTGCAAATTATTTACTTACAACCCTTTCCAAAAAATAAAGTTGAAAATGTTCTAGACAAAGCGAAGAAAACAATAATAGTAGAAAACAATAAAACCTCCCAGCTATCAAGTCTTATTCGTGAATATACTCTAAGAGACTCAGATTACAAGATTCTAAAGTACGATGGAAGACCTTTCGATCCAGGCTATCTTTCCCAGAAAATCAAGGAGATAATATAGCAATGGTTACGTTAAAGGAACTTAATACTCCTATGAAAATTGTTTGGTGTCCTGGTTGCGGCAATTTTGGCATTCTTTCTGCTTTTAAAAGTGCCATTATAGAACTTGGATTAGAAAGGGAGCAGATAGTAATAGTTTCTGGTATAGGCTGCCATGGAAAAATAGTGGATTATGTCAATACAAATGGTTTTCACGGTATTCATGGCAGAGTTTTGCCATTGGCAACAGGCATAAAGCTAGCGAATCCAAAACTGACCGTGATAGGGTTTGCAGGAGATGCAGACTGTTATGATGAGGGATGGGACCATTTCTGTCATGCTGCACGCAGAAACGTAGACATAACCTTAATAGTTCATAACAACATGATTCTCGGTTTGACAACTGGACAGACAACATCAACGAGTCAACCAGGATTTAAAACTAAGTCCACACCGTTTGGAGCTATTTCTCCTTCACTAAACCCCATAGCAAACGCAATTGTAAGTCATGCAACATTCGTTGCTCGTGGTTTCTCGGGAGACCCTAAGCATCTTCAAAGTCTAATTGTTGAAGCTATCAAGCATAAAGGGTTTAGTTATATAGACGTTTTCCAGCCTTGTGTAACTTTTAATTACCTTAACACTTTCGAATGGTTCCGTAAGAGAATATACAAACTGGAAGACCATGAGGTTACAGATAAGTGGAAAGCTCTTGAAAAAAGTCTAGAATGGGGCACCCGTATACCTATTGGAATTTTTTACAAGGAAGAACGGCCAACCTACCGCGAGCACCTCCCGCATGTAAAGAGTAAATCATTATCAATGATGTCAATAGCAGATATGGACATCTCTGAAATTATTGAAACTTTAATGTAGCGGTAAATCAGCTGTTACTTATGCTTTTCTGAAGGTTTCCAAAAAATGGCAAGTGCTCCGCCGGAAACGCCTAGGATTAATCCTATTCCTAAGCCTCCCATACAACTTAGTATGCTTGTTACGGAGAAAACTATGATTAATGCTCCCCACAGCTCGTGGGATGCCGGTTTCAAGTAGGGCATAATTGATGCGACAACTACCATTACGCCGAAGATTATACCTATTATTCCCAAAATATACATGAAGTTTCCCATGCTCCATGTATGCATATGTTCTTCCCATCCATGCATCACATCATCCATCCAGTGCATATCCCATTCTGTGGTTAAACGAAGACACCAAAGAGAGCTTGTAAAGATTATAGTTACACCAGCAATTAAAGAAAGGACAAAAGCCGCTATAGGTTTTCGGTTGATATTCATGGTGTTAAGTTATTTCAAGAGCTATTAAGGTTTTCTTAGATGTTAATTTACTCTTATAACATTCTGCGGCTTAGACATTCTCTGTAATATCGATTAGGAGCTGTAGAATTATCTCTCTAGCGTAAATGTTTTCTTATGTTTGATCGGTTTTGGAATTCTGTCCATTATCATTCTATTTTCAAGTTTCCTGCTTAATCCTATCGGTTGAAGCTTAGTTGCTAATTCGATTGCAGCTTCCAATTTTGTAGTTCGTTCAGCATAGATTTCAAAAAGGGTTGCCTCTTTCTTGATATATTCTCCAAGCTTCACTTGAAGTTTAACTCCTGCTCCTTTATCCTTAGGAGCCCCCGCCTCTCTAGCAATCTGAGCAATGTACTTGTTATTAATCCATAAAATTTGGCCATGTTTTCCGGCTTTTATTTCTGCTTTTTTATCTCCAATTTTTATGTCTTCAGGCAATATTTTTGGATTTCCACCCTGCGCTTCTATAATTTCTCTAAGTTTTCTTTCTGCCTTTCCTGATTTAAGAATGTATTCTGCAGTTTGTTTACCATTCTTAATACCCACCATTTCCAGAAGTATACCTGCAAGATTTGCTGCTTTTTCTTTAAGGTCAAGGAGACCATCCCTCATAATAGCTGATAATGCCTCTTTTGCTTCTAAAGCCGGACCTATTGCATATCCAATAGGTTGCTCTCCAAAAGTTACTGCACATTCTACATTTATCCCTAAACGTCTTCCCAAGTCTATGAAATCGTATGCAACGGCCTCAGCCTCGCCTATCGTTTTTATTTTTGCCCCTCTTCCTGTCGGGATATCTATGATCAGATGAGTAGCCCCGATAGCCTTTTTCTTACTCATGATTGATGGAAGAAGAAGTGGATCTATCGCGAGTGGATATTCAACTTGAATAAATATATCATCTGCAGGAGCTAAATCTAAAGCACCACCCCACACTAAGCAGCCCTTTGTCTTTATAACTACATCTTTAATTTCATCGATAGTCAAGTTTACCGGACACAACACTTCAACGCGATCCGCGGTTCCTGCTGGAGAAGTAATTGCTCTAGAAGAAGTTTTGGGTATGAAAAAGCCTGCAGCAGCTATTATAGGAACTATTAAGATTGAAGTCTTGTCACCAGGCACTCCTCCTATGCTATGCTTATCTAAAATTGGAGTCTTATTAAGGGATAGAATACTGCCAGTTTCAATCATAGCCTTCGACAATGCTTCAATCTCGTCCATACTCAATCCATGAATGTAAAGCGCGGTTAAAAATGAAGAAATCTCCACATCACTTAAGTGACGTTCCACTACATCTTTAACTATAGCTCTTATCTCGTTTTCACGCAATCTTTCCCCACGTATCTTGGATTGAACGTAATGAAGAGCTTCAGGCCTTTCCGCATGTTTTACATCAACAAATTCTTTTTCTTTTATTCCTAATTTTTCAGAAATCTCTTGATAGAGCCCTATGTAATTCTGTGGAAAATTATTAGCAATATTTACAATAGCAATCAAATGCTTATTGTTATGAGCTATTTCCACTCTATCAGAAGAATGTACTCCTATAGAACTTGCAGTTTTATCATCTAATATAGCTATTCTTCTTCCACCAGCTTGAATATCCAAAAGTTTGGCTTTAAGTTTCATGGATGTACACACATTTCATTAATAGGTGAGTAACCTATTATCGTTTAAAAGTCTTTAAGAAGCTTTAATTCAAATAACTAAAAGAGGTAGGATAATTGAAATACAAAGATTTTATCGATTTAGGTTACAAACCTAAGGAAACAGATATAATATGCACATTCTATGTCGAACCAGAAGGCATAGACCTCTCCGAAGCTGCAGGAGGAGTGGCCGCAGAAAGTTCAATAGGGACATGGACAGAGCTAACCACAATAAAACCTTATGTCAAAGAGCTTGCAGCTCATGTTTTTGGCATACACGAAAACTATGTAAAAATAGCATATCCAATTGAGCTTTTTGAAAATAATAACATGCCTAATATTTTAAGCAGCATTTCAGGCAATGTATTTGGATTAAAAACCATAAAGAACTTACGGCTCAATGATGTCCATTTTCCACATGAGCTTATACGAAGTTTTAAAGGTCCAAAATATGGTATTGATGGCATCCGCCAACTTTTAAAAGTTCATGATAGACCCCTCGTAGGAACAATAATTAAGCCTAAACTAGGGCTAAAAACGTCAGATCATGCACAAGTTGCCTATCAAGCATGGTTGGGAGGATGCGACATAGTAAAGGACGATGAGAATCTCAGCAGTCAAAAATTTAATCCATTCGAAGAACGTGTTGTAAAAACTTTAGAGAGTAGAGATAAGGCCCAAGAAGAAACTGGTGAAAAAAAGGTTTACATGGTCAACATAACCGCTGAAACAGAGGAGATGTTAAGAAGAGCCGAGTTTGTTTTAAATCATGGCGGAGAATACGTTATGGTGGATATTTTAACATGTGGTTTTTCGGCCCTACAAACTTTACGCGAACGAGACTTTGATTTAGTGATTCACGCTCATAGAGCAGGACATGCAGCGTTTACTAAAAATTCTAAACACGGAGTTTCAATGCGAGTAATAGCAAAAATAGCCCGAATAATAGGAGTAGATCAGCTTCATATAGGCACGGTTGTTGGAAAAATGTTTGAGACAAAAGAAGAAGTAGCTGAAAACTGTAGAGCGTTGAAGGAGAAAATAGCAGATTTAAAGCCTGTGTTTCCCGTAGCCTCTGGTGGTTTACATCCAAGACTAGTCCCGGAGCTAATTAAGTTCTTTGGAACCGACATTATTATTCAAGCAGGAGGAGGAATTCATGGACACAGAGAAGGAACAGTAGCAGGAGCGAAAGCTATGAGACAAGCTGTGGATGCAACTCTGAAAGGTATCTCGTTAAAGGAACATGCCCAGACTCATAGGGAACTTCAAATAGCATTAGAAATGTGGAGGTAAGCGTCTACAATAATATTATTTGAATACCCATGAATATTTTCGATGAACTACCTCAATTATTGAATGAGGAGAAATTATTCCTTCTTCGCACATTATACCGTGAATATAATCTCTTCTTGTCACATCGAATGCAGGATTTCTTATAATTAAGCCCTTTGGATGCTTCTTCCAAATTTCTTTCGGGCTTCTTTCCTCTATTTTCTCATAATCGCCATACATAGTCGCTGGGTCGAACTTCAAAAGCTCAGAAACCACGTAGAAGGGGGTTCTTGCCTCTTTAGCCACAAGCGCGATCATGCTCGTCCCGATCTTGTTTATTACATTTCCTTCCGAGGTTATTGCATCTGCGCCGACAAGCACCAAATCAGCTTTGTTCATAAAGAAACGAGCAGCGGAATCTACAATTAAAGTTGTTTTTATACCTAGTTTCAACATTTCCTTTACTGTTTTCCTTCCTTGAAACAAAGGTCTTGTTTCGGTACAAATTAATTCTAAAGATTTTCCTTTTTGTGTTGCCTTTTTAAGTAAATAAGTAATTGTAGAAGAATGACAATGAGTAAAAATCACAGAATTATTTCTAATCCTTTTAGTCCCTATTTCAGCGATTTTTTCCTTCGAATATTCAAGTTCCTTCAGAAATTTCTGTGAGGCTAAAGAAACTAAGCTAACCAAATCCTTTGTGTTAGTAATGTCACTTTTTTCCACTTGTATTATTATCCATCGAATAGCATTTCGCATAAGGGGTTCAGTTTCCCTTGAAGAAAAAAGTATATCCTTTGCGTTTGAGAGTCCCTTTAAGAAATCCTTTTTATTTTTTACTTTCATTTCTTTTGCCAAAGTTTCTATTGCCCTTACGGCAGTTATAGCGACATTTCTAGCGCCTTGAACTTCGAGCTTTCGTATCTTTTCAGCAGCTATTTGAACCGATTTTAACAATAATTTCACCTTTAGTGACGGTACCTTTTTAGCAAATTGACACACTATAAACTTTTGGTAATGAATTTTGGCAGTCTTTGTGATAAAGGCGGACGGAAGAAAACAATTATTTGATAAAGAGAAAATCATTCAAACATGTTTAAGAATAGGTGCTTCAAGAGAAATTGCTGAGCACATCACTAATAAGATTGAAGCAAAAGTTTACAATGGAATGGAAACTAGGAAAATTCTTAAGATGATCTTTAGGTTATTAGGCGTCTATAGACCATCTATTAAACATATAGTTGATCTACGCAAGGCTTTAAGTCTAATGAGGCCCAAGCCAGATTTTGAACGTTTCATCCAAATATTACTGAGTGAACATGGTTATGAAGTTACTCCAAATCAGATTATACGCGGTAAATGTGTAGAACATGAAGTCGATGCAGTGGTAAGAAAAAATGGAAAAGCGTACATGGTAGAAGTTAAACATCACTATAACTATCACACACCTACTGGCTTGGATGTAAGTCGCATAGCAAGGGCTGTTTTCGAAGACATAACTGAAGGATTTGCACTAGGATTACATAATTTAAAAATAGATGAAGCAATGATTATTTGCAACACAAAACTCTCAAATCATGCAAAACGTTATACAGAATGCAGAGGAATACATCATATAGGCTGGGGATCACCCATAAATTCGGATCTACGAATAATGATCCAAAAGAAGAAAGTATACCCAGTGACTTACATTAAAGGGTTAAACAAAGAACTTAGAGAGAAACTTTCCAATGCTGGAATAATTTTGTTGAAACATCTTGTTACCGAAAAACTAGAAAATATTAAAAGAAAGACCGGAATTCCTAAGAAAAACATTGAATCACTAGCTAAAAAGGCGCAAATGTTGCTCATGAGAACTTAACACTACTATTCTTTTTAGAGAACGTTGTTAAAAATGGAAAACTAAAACGAATTATAAAATTAATTGAAGTAAAAAAAATAAACACGCTACTTTGAATCACACTTATTTAATTTAAGACTACTAGTGGTGTTCATGTTTTTGGAATTTTTCATTTTTAATTTTTGAAAAATACTTTTTGGGATTTTTCCTGAATTTCTCCTTACACTCTTTTGAACAGAAGTGAATAACGTAGCCTTCGTACTCAAGCTTGCTGAAAGCTTTTTCAGGCTCTACTTCCATGCCACATACTGGATCTACTGATAAGTATTTTTTCTCTGTAAACTCCATTTTTGTTGGCTCATATTTTCTCAGTGTCTGACTATTGAGTGCAACTATAACTGTACTTAAGGACATAAGTAAAGCTCCAATTGCTGGATTCACAATTATACCGTAATTTGAGAGAATTCCTGCTGCAAGGGGGATGGCAAGTATGTTATAACCTCCTGCCCACCAAAGATTTTGAACCATCTTTGAATAGGTTTTCCGTGAAAGCTCTATAACCTTCACAACGTCTCGCGGATCATTTCTGACAAGTATTATATCTGCACTTTCAATAGCTACATCAGTTCCAGCACCTATGGCTATACCAACATCAGCTGTAACAAGAGCTGGAGCATCATTTATTCCATCTCCAACCATAGCAACTTTAAAGCCTTTTTCTTTCAAAAGCCTTATTTTTTCCGCCTTTTCTTTAGGCAAAACTTGCGCAAAATAATCATCTATGTCCAGTTCCTTGGCAACCCATTCAGCTACTTCTTTAGCGTCACCAGTTAGCATGTAAACCTTTATCCCTGCATCCTTTAGTTTTCTAACCGCTTTGCGAGATTCCTTCCTTATCCTATCAGAAAGAGCAAAGGCACCCCGCAGTTTTCCATCAACTACTACAAAGACAACCGTTTTACCTTGGTATTGAAGTTTCTTTATCCTTTCATCCGAAACCTCCAACTTCATTTCTTTTAGGAGATTAGGGCTTCCGATGTATATCTCCTTATTGCCAACTTTTCCAAAAGTCCCCCTGCCAGGCAAGGCCTTAAACTCCTTAGCTTTAGGAATTTTTACTCCCTTCTCTTTTGCAAATTCCACAATAGCTTTTGCAATTATATGCTCCGAATTAAGCTCAACGCCAGCAGCAAGTTTTAACAACTCTTCCTCCGAAATAAAGGAAACGACATCGCTGACACCAAACTTTCCTAACGTTAATGTGCCGGTTTTGTCAAAAACAACAGCATCTACATCTTTTATCATTTCAAAAGCAGTTCTATCCCTAATTAAGATCCCACTTTTTGCGGTTATAGATGTCGAAATTGCGACAACAAGAGGTATAGCGAGTCCAAGAGCGTGAGGACAAGCTATTACGAGAACAGTAACTGATCTTTCAAGGGCAAACTCAGGATTTCCTAAAATAAACCAGGTCACGTAAGTTATGATCCCCACGCTAAGGGCAACATAGAAAAGAAGAGCAGAGGCTCTATTAGCCAAATCTTGGGTTCTCGACCTACTTTCCTGTGCTTGCTTAACTAGCTTTATCACTTGTGCTAAATAAGTTTCTTCACCTGTCCGCTCTATTTTTATTTTCAGAACGCCCTCGCCATTTATAGCACCTCCTATCACATTATTTTCGCTCTCTTTATGAACTGGTTTTGATTCTCCTGTTAGAAGAGCCTCATTGACAAAAGATTCTCCTTCAACTACAACACCGTCGGAGGGAATCTTCTCTCCTGGACGAACCAAAACAAAGTCTCCAGCTTTCAACTGCGAAACTGGAACATCCACTATTTTTCCTTTTTTAACCAAATGAGCTGTTGTAGGCATTATCTTAACAAGCTCTTCTAATGCTCTTGAAGCTCCTAGAACGCTTTTGGCCTCTACCCAATGCCCTAAGAGCATCACGTCAATAAGAGTAGCAAGCTCCCAAAAGAAGTCTTTTCCAACAATAACGAAAACCGTACCAGCAGAATAGAAAAAGGCAACAGATATGGCGGTTCCTATCAAAGTCATCATTCCTGGCTGTCGCTTTTTAACTTCTCGCAATATTCCTTTTAAAAACGGCCACCCTCCATACACGTAAATAACAAGTGATAACAAAAACAAAATCTCCTTTTGAAACATTGTTTCTATGGTGAAGCCAAACCATTCTTGAATCATTTCAGAAAGGAGTAAAATAGGAATCGTAAGTACTAAAGAAACGAAAAACCTGTTTCTAAATTCGCGTATATGACCCATATGGTTATGGGATCTGTGGGTAGCATGAGTTTTATGCTCCATCATAATACATCCTTAAAAACTGACATTTCCAAGCACTTAACAGACGTAAAATACCTAATCAAAAACAGCCATATTTATGCTTTTACGCTATATCTTCTAAAGTTAACTACAAACTCGAGTAACTGTTGGCGGGCCCGCCGGGAATTGAACCCGGGACCCCCGGGTTTCTTTGCGTTTTTGTAGCTTAAAAGCCCGGTGCTCTATCCTTACTGAGCTACGGGCCCAATTTTCCATTACATTCTTTTAAAAGATTAGTGAAGGTGTTTTTTAGTATTTCGATGTAGAAGTCCAAATTAGTTAGTTAACAAAGAAAATATTCGTCATGTAAATTTACATTGAGGTTTTGTTTTAAACGTTTAGTTATAGAATTACGTGAAGTTGATAATGGGTTTTATAGCTAACTTTCCTATCAATGGCGAATCCGAGGGATTCCTAACAGTTAGCGATATATCTGGATGATAACAAACGTTATTTCTTAATTTTAAGGCTAGAAATTAGTGGTGTTTAAAATTGGTTTCGTGGGAACAGTCTTTTAATAGATTAAATGAAGAATATGAAGTTGCAAAGAAAAAGAAGCAAGCTTTGGACAATTTACTAAATACGGGTAGAATTTCTCCGACAACCTATGAAATGTTTAACAAAGAAATAGATGAGACTATTGCAGAAATTGAGAGGCAGCAAAAGGCATTGTTAGATAGAATGAAAACCAAAATGGCTGATCTTGAACAACACATCAACATGTTGGAGATGCTCTACGCAAAATTTGAAATTCAACATGTAACCGGCGAAATAGAAGAAGAAATTTATCAACGAGAAACAAGTCTTTTGTCAACAGGACTTGAAACGGCAAGACAGGAGTTAGAGGCCGTTAAGGATGCCGTAAATCAACTTTCTGCTGGCATAGAGGTACCATCTTCAGAAGTGAATGTTGAGCAAGAAATAGATACACCTCCACCAGAAGATGCTGAAATTTCCGCCCCTGAAACTCAGACTTTCGAAACTGAAACTCAAGTTGTCGAAATAAATACAGCCGAACCCTCTGAGATACCACAGGATCAAAACCAAGAGGTTTTACCAAACACAGAAGAAGAACCACACTCAATAGAAGTAGCAGCTGAGGGAGAACAGCAAGAAGCCTAACCGTAACCCTTTCATTTTCTCTTTTTTATTAGCTGCATAAAATAACGCATATTTTATTTGCTTTAACAATCATCACTTGTTTTCAAGTGTCTTTAATGATAGACAAAGCAATAATGACTTTCCATGAAAAATTTAAGAATTACGATTTAGGAGAAGGGCATCCCTATAGGGGAGACAGGTTTGTTAACGCCATAAGATTTTTTGAAAGACAAGGCTTGTTTAAGTTTCCAGAAATTAGCATTGTAGAGCCTTCACCGGTTGCTAAAGAGGAGTTGTTAAGGGTTCATGAAGATAAATATGTGGATTTGATTTTTCGTTTAGCAAAAGAAAGAAAGCCATATGACATTGAGACCCCCGTCTCTCCAGAAATTTTAGAGGCAGCACTTCTAGTGGTTGGAGGTGGAATAACTTGTGGAAGAGCTGTTTTTGAAGGAAAGGTTACACGGGCTATTTCTTTAGGTGGTGGCTATCATCATGCAGGAAGAAACTATGGAGGTGGTTTCTGTCTATTTAATGACGTAGCGGTTTTAATAGAATACTTACGGCATAACTATGATGTTGAATATTTCTTAGTACTGGATTATGATGTGCATTTTGGGAACGGGACAAGCGACATTTACTATCAGGATCCTAGCGTACTGTATATTTCATTGCATCAAGATCCTAGAACACTTTATCCTGGAACTGGTTTTGTTTGGCAAATCGGCGAAGGGGCGGGAGAAGGCTATAATGTAAATGTGCCTTTGCCCCCTAGAACGGGTGACCATACTTATCTTTACGCCTTAAAAGAGGTATTCTCACCCTTGGCCAAGGAATTTCAGCCCGATGTTATTATCGCAAATGGTGGTAGTGACCCTCATTTTGCTGATACGCTCGGCGATCTAAGCTTAACTGTAAAGGGCTTTTTTCAATTGTCCCGTTTGATTAGGGAAACTGCAAATCAAGTTTGTGATGAAAAGTTAATTTTAATCCCTGGAAGCGGTTATAATCCAGAAGTATTGCCATTATGTTGGTATGCTCTTGTCGCAGCGACTCTAGGATTGGAAGAAATAAATGTTAAAGACCCATACTCTTCTCCAGTAGAACCAGCCTTCTGTAGAAAGAAAGTCGAGAAAACTATTGTTGAATTGAAAGGTTTGTTAAAGAAAAAGTGGGAGTGTTTTAGGTGACCTATTGCTCTTTACTTGTTGGCTTAGCGATGACCGCGGTTCCATAGGCGGCGAAGACCGTGGCAGTCCCTTGAAGAATGTCGCTTGTCTCGAAATCTACTCCTATAATCGCGTTAGCACCCATCTTTTTCGCGTTTTCCATAAGCCTTCTTATAGATTCTTTTCTGGCTTTTTCGCATTCAGAGGTGTAAGCTGTAACTTCTCCTCCGAAGATTCCTTGAATGCCAGCGACAATTTTCCCCCCTACACCTCTTGTTCGCACGGTCAAACCGTGAACAATTCCTAAAATGCTAACTATATCGTATCCTGGCAAATGGGGAGAGGTAACTGCAATAATTTCTTTTTCATTCATCTCCAATCCTCAGAATTTTAAATAGTAAGCACATGTAATTTAGGGTTACTAATATTCAAAGTATGTGGCGTCCTATGTTGAATGTTGATGAGATTCGAGAACAGTTTCCTGTGACACGAAACAAAGTATTTCTGAATCATGCTGCGCAATCTCCACTTCCAAAACCAGTTGCAGAGGTTTTGCACAAATATGTTGACGATTTCTCGAACTTCGGAACTTCTTCGATTGAATGGAATGATGGAGGTAAACCCTTTTTTGCTAAGATGATAGGCGCTAAGCCTGAGGAAATAGCTTTTGTTGAAAATACTTCGGTAGGCTTGAACATTGCAGCAAATGTTTTACATTATCCACGAGGATCGAAAATTGTCACAACAGATTTAGAGTATCCCTCTGTTGTTTATCCTTGGCTACGAAGAAAGTTAGGCGTGAAGGTTGATTATGTCAAAAATGTAAATGGAAAGATTTTGCTGGAAGATTTAGAAAAAACTGTTGATGATAATACCATAGCTGTAGCGATAAGCCATGTTGAATATGTTAACGGTTTTCGCAATGACTTGCGAGCCGTAAGCAAGATAGCACATGACCACGGGGCCTACTTGATTGTAGATGCTATCCAGTCAGCTGGAGCCTTCTCCATAGATGTAAAGAAAGACGATGTAGATTTCCTGGCTACAGCATGTTACAAATGGCTTTTAAGTCCTCCAGGAGCTGGCTACTTATATGTGAAGAATGATCTTATCAAGAAGTTTGAACCGCCCTTTGCAGGATGGGCAAGTGTAAAACAGGAAGTTTTCGAAACAATTGATTTTTGGGACATTTGGAGTTTAAGACTTTCTAAAACTGCAAGTCGCTTTGAAGTTGGCTCGCCAAGCTTCATAAGCCTTGTAGGAGCCGAACAAGCTTTAAAAATGCTTCTAAGTATCGGCATAGATACCATTCAATCAAGAATAATTAAACTGACAGATTATTTGAGAGAAAACATCAAAAACATGGACCTTAAACTACAAACACCAGAAGAAAAACAATATCGCAGTGGCATAGTTAATTTCAAAATAAATAGAGCACAAGAGATAACGAGAAAACTTGCGGAAAAGGGGATAGTTGTTTCAGCAAGAGCCCATGGAATAAGGGTTTCACCCCATTTCTACAACACTGAAGAGGAAATCGACAAGCTAGTAGAAGAAATTAGAAAGATACTAAAAGGGTTATGATGTTACTTTCAACAAGGGAAGATCCTCCAATTGGAAACTAGATAGAAAAGAGGGGTTTATACTCATCAAAACTGTCGAAACAGAGGATATGCAACATTAGCTACATCATCTTTATGTTAGAGCTAACAACTATCCACGATAAGAGTTTATGAAATAATTGTTACAAGAATATTGGCGAAAAATTATGGGTAGATGTAGGAACAGGTTTAAAGCCTTAAAGAATGTTAATACTCACTTGTGAAGCTTATTTCTGGAAATTCTTGAACTTTTCTGCCTTTGCCTTTTTCTGACAGTATCTCGAAGTGAGAAATTTTACATGTCCCCACAATGTCTTCTTTGTTTTCGCTGATTATACTAGCGAACTTGCTTTTTCCAGCATAAACTCTTAACCTTTTGATCTGCGCGTTTAGCGGTTTTCGTTTTTCTGCCTTCTCACGTCTTATTTCAACTATTAAAGCCATAACCAAGTTGCCTTTTCTTTCAGATTCCTCATCTATATTCTCTTCAATAACTTCTGGCCATGATGTTAATTGTAAACTTTTTTGCCCTTTTTCTTCTGCATACAAGTTTTGGTAAATTTCTTCTGTTATATGCGGTATTATTGGGGCTAGCAATTGTATTATTCGATACAGAACATTGTAGAGGGTATATTGGGCCCCTTTCCTTTTTTCCTCTCCGTATATCTCTGGTTTATAGAGTCTATCTTTAACCGCTTCTATGTACTGGTCACAAAAAATATGCCATGCGAAATTTCGTACTTCTTCAACAGCTATGTTAAATTGACATTTATCTAAAGCTTCTGTAACCTTCTGGGTCATTTTCTCAGCTTTACTTAGAAGCCACTTGTCTAAGAGTTGTAATTCGTATTTCTCGCCTAACTTGTAATCTGTTAGTTGAGTAGTAGCAAATCTTGCAGCGTTCCAAAGCTTTGTCAAGAATCTTCTGCCATATTCTACGTCTGGCCAGCGAAAGGGAATATCCGAGCCGGTAGCTCCTCCAGAGGCAGCCCACTGTCTAGCAGCATCTGTACCATACTTGTCTAGAACTTCGGGAGCTGCAACATAATTTTTCAGGGATTTACTCATTTTGCGTCCATCTAAGCCTAAGACCATTCCATTAATTAAGCAGCTTTTGTAGGGTTTTTCGTTAAAAAGTGCTAGATGCCTAACCATAAGATAGTAAGCCCATGTTCGAATTATATCTACACCAGAGGGATGTAAATCTGCTGGAAATAGTCTTCTCCAATCTTTTCTGTTAGGCCATCCTGCGTGGACAGCGCAAGATATGGAAGAATCCATCCATGTATCGAAAACGTCTCTTTCGGGAATAAATTCTTTGCATCCGCATTTTGGGCATTCTTCTATTTTGGGTTTTTCTAATTTTGGATCTATGGGAACCCATTTTTCTTTAGCTACAATTATTTCGTTGCAGTTCTTGCAGTACCATACAGGTATGGGTGTCCCAAAAACACGTTGGCGNCTTATTACCCAGTCCCAGTCAAGGGAGCGAGCCCAGTCTATTAAGCGAGTTTTCATGTAATCTGGATACCAAACAACTTCATTGGCTGCTTTCTCTACTTTTTCTGTAAGAATACGGGTTTTCATAAACCATTGGGGAAGCTCAAGAATCTCTATAGGAGTTTCGCATCTGTCACAGACACCTATTTCCTGCCGAATAGCCTCAGTTTTCTCTAACAAGCCAGCATCCTTTAAATCTTGAACTATAGTTTTTCTGCCATCTTTTATGGTTAAACCAGCATATTTTCCGCTGTTCTGGTTTAGTTTACCGTCTTTAGTTAAGAGGGTTATCACAGGAAGCTTGTGTTTAATTACTGTTTTTACGTCTTCCTTGTCGCCGTAAGTGCATATCATTACAACACCTGTACCAAAGGAAGGAACAACGTTTTCATCTGGTACGATTTCCACAACACGATTTACAATTGGAACTACTATTTTTCTGCCAATGTACTTGTTAAACCGATCATCTGAAGGGTTTACTGCAACCGCAACGCATGCTGGTATAAACTCTGGACGTGTAGTAGCTATAAGCAAATGTTTAGAGCTTCCCTCTAAGGGAAATCTGATGTAGTGTAGAGCCCCTTCTCTTTCTTCATAATCTACTTCTGCATCTGCAATGGCTGTTTCACAACGAGGACACCAGTTAACCGGATGCTTGCCCCTATACATAAACCCCTTATGATATAGAAGAATGAAGCTTAGTTGGGTAAGCTTCCAATACTCCGGGTTCATAGTCCGATATTCCGTTGTCCAATCCACACTACAGCCTAGGCGTATAACACCTTCCTTCATCATGCCTATGTATTTCTCTACAAGTTCTTCGCATAACTTGCGAAACTTGTCCGGTGGTATGTCTTTCTTACTTATGTTGTGTTCCCTTTCCACCTGTACTTCGATGCCCAGCCCGTGGCAGTCCCAACCTTGAGGAAAATAAACATTATAGCCTCTCATCCGTTTGTAACGAGCGACTATATCAAAGTATGTCCAATTTAGAACGTTCCCCATGTGAAACTCGCCTGAAGGATAGGGTGGAGGTGTATCAATGCTAAAAGTCGGAAGCGTCTTGTCCTCCCAGTTGAAACGAAATATTCCCAGCTCTTCCCATCGCTTCTGCCACTTCTTCTCAATGGCTAAGACATCGAATTCTTTGGGCAACGGCTTCATATTGCAACATCTCAATAAGGTTTGACTTTAGGAAAAATAAATATACAACTAAATAACAATTACCCCAGAAAGGTTTGGGGGAGCTGGGATTGTGACCCGGCTGAGAGGACAGCTGAAAGCTGTCGACCCCTAGAACCTGATCCAGGTAATGCTGGCGTAGGGAAAAACCATGAGCGAAAAAAATTTAGAATATAAAGTTAGTTTTTCAACCAAGATAATAGCAGAAATTGTTTCTTTTGTCGCTCTTGCAACAGCATTGAGCTACATTAAAGTGTTTAGTCTTCCAGAAGGGGGTTCAATAACTGCTGGCTCTATGGTTCCTATTCTTTGGCTAGCTTTAAGAAGGGGACCAAAGATTGGATTGTTTGCTGCAACTATCTATGGCCTTGTGCAACTTGCTGTTGAGCCTTTTATAGTCCATCCAGTTCAAGTACTTCTGGATTATCCCATAGCTTTTGGCGTGCTTGGACTAGCTGGCCTATTCCGCAATCGTCCGTTCGTAGGTGTCAATATTGGGATTTGGAGCCGTTTTTTAGCCCACTTTGCTTCTGGAATAATTTTTTTCGCTAATTACGCCCCAGAAGGAATGCATCCAATAGTCTATTCGGCAATTTACAATGGAAGTTACATATTGCCCGAGCTTGCAATAAGCATTTACATTGTATATCTACTGCAAGAAAGCAAAGCGCTAAAAATATTTCTTTAAGAGCGAATGGATTATGGTCAAGTTAAAAACAGGAATTAAGGGTTTTGATGATTTGATAGGTGGCGGTATAGAGTCTGGGTCGCGAAACATTCTTTATGGACCTCCTGGCACAGGAAAAACCGTGTTTGCTATGCAATTTCTTTGGCAAGGGTTACTTGAAGGAGAAACCGTAGCTTACGATGTGATGGACAAACCTTTTCCTCGTTTAATATCCTACTTTAAGTCTTTTGAGTGGAATATTGAACCATACATTGAAAAAGGTAGGTTCATTGCTATCCAAGCCTTTCCCCACTTCGAACCATATCCAAAAGATCCAAGAGTGATATACTTTAGCTTAGAAGATTTTGAAGAAATGAAACGCATTGACAGACTTATTTCAGAGAAAGGGGTTACAAGATTTGCTGCTGGAGACTTTAGTGAACAATTATTCTCCTTATATGATTTGAAATACATGGAGCCTGTAGAAGATTGGACTATTAACTGGTGCCACTATGATAACATTGTAAACATTGACATAATGACAGCTGCAACCCAAAAGGATATAGCAACACAAAGGGCTACAGATTTAGACTTGAACAAAGCACATAACATTTTCTTCTTCAGATTTAACGAACAGAAAAGTCGAAGAGAGCTTCGAATAGTGAAGATGGAGGGTTGTGAACATCCTTTAGAATGGATTCCCTTCAAAATCACTCGTCGAGGCATAGAGTTACTTAAAGAATAAAAGGTCAAGCGCAAATATGGGAAAACTTTCTCCAGAAAATTTAAAAAAACTCCTGGGTTGCATAAAGAAAGACCCCCGTGTAATAGTGCCTCCTTCCCTTGGATTTGACTCTGGAGTCCATATATTTCAAGATAAATTTCTGGTGGTATCTACAGATCCCTGCATTGGAGTTCCAGAAAAATGGTTCGGATGGCTTTTAATACACTATGCTGCTTCAGATGTAGCCCTTTTTGGCGCAAAACCAGAATATTGTACTATAAACCTTTTAGGCCCACCATTGACAAAGCCAGAAAAATTTCATAGAATTATGAGTCAGGCTTGTGATGCCGCAGAAAAAATTGGAGCGTCTATTGTAACGGGCCACACGGGAACCTATCTTGGTTTATCAGAAATGGTAGGAGTTTGCACGGCCTATGGCATTGTTGACAAAGAAAAGCTTATCACACCAGGAGGTGCAAAGCCGGGAGACTACATTTTATGTGTTAAGCCTGTTGGTTTAGAGGTTGCTGTAAACTTCGCTCTGATGCACCCAAGGTTAGCGAAGAAACTTTTCGGAGTCGGGAAGGCTAAGACGCTTGCAAACCTTATTACGATGCAGAGTTGTATAAGGGAAGCTTTGCTTCTAGCAGAAGTTGGCGGTGTTAATGCTATGCATGATGCCACAGAAGGTGGTTTAACAGCAGCATTAAATGAAATAGCTGAGGCATCTAGAATAGGGTTCAAAATAAGGTTTGAAAAAATTCCTTTTGCAGAAGAGATTTTGATTTTGCAACGTCGATTTAAACTTTCAAAAATGCAAATGCTTTCTATATCTTCTACTGGAACAATTTTGGCTGCTGTTAAATCAGAAGAGAAAGAAAATATTAAGAAATTATTGTGCCAAAACGAAATTGAAGCATGCTTTCTCGGAGTTTTCACTAAAGATAAGCGACGTTTTCTACTTGAAGATGGAAAAGAATTACAGTTTCCTAAAGAAGCTGAAGATCCTTACGAGAGAATTCTTCTAGGTGCACTGTAAACGTTCATGCGTTTTCCTCTGATAAAACCAATCAAAGTTAGATTTGCTGCCTTTGCTGTTGTGATGCCAGAGTCTACGGCTGCAGCCAAAGAAGCTACGATGGGAATCCCTACCCTTGCTGCTTTGAGAACTATATCGCCTGTTAGTCTTCCACTTAAGGTTAAGAAGCACCGACTAAAATCCACTTTATTTATGGAACTTATTCCTATTGCTTTATCTACAGCATTATGACGCCCAATGTCCTCTGCGAAAGCTAAAAGGTTTCCACCCTTTCCATAGATAGCTGCTGCGTGCACTCCTCCTGTTTTTCTAAAGGTTTCAGCCACAAAGTTTAGGTTTCTAACGCTTTTCAAGATTACTTCAGCTTTTAATCGTATATTAGAAGTTATTTTTGGGAATTTTTCAGAAGGCCTGTAGGGTTTGGAGCTTCCACATGCTGAGAGGATTACACGGGAAAGGGGTTTCAAAAGTTTTAATCGTTTTTCTAAGGGCACGTCTGGTTTAAGTTTTACTTCACATAAGTCGTCATCCTTTAATCGTATTTCTCGTATTTCTTCGAGGGATTTTATTATGCCTTCTGAAAGTAAATGTCCTAAGACTAACTCTTTTTGATTTGTTGGTGAGGAAAAGATGGTAGCGTAGTGAACTCGGTTTAAAAATATGTGAAGAGGCTTTTCTTCTGCCACAAAATCCTTAAGCTTTTCAGTTTTCCCTGTTGAAAGATTAATTTTAACTATTTCAACCTTACGTATTTCTAATATCCTCCCTCTATTTTTTTAGCTCCGAGACAATGAAGTTGACGATTTCGTCGGCAATTTCTATTTTCGTTACAGATTGTAGTCCTCGCCATCCTGGTTGACTGTTAACCTCAACAACTAAGGGTCCCTTTTGACTTTCTAAAATGTCTATACCTGCAATTTTGCATTGTATAAGTTGGGCTGATTTTATAGCTATTTCCTCCAAGTTTTTGTCTAATGTTACAGGCTGTGGATTGGCTCCTTGGCTATAATTTGTTTTCCAGTTGTTTGCAACTCGTCTCATAGCCGCAATAACTCTGTCGCCCACAACAAAGGCACGAATGTCAGAGAAACCATGATGTACAAACTCTTGAAGGTATATAACGCAGTGATGGAACGTTAATGTTCTGAAAATTGTTGAAGCGATATTCACATCTGTCACTCGGGTAGAACCTATCCCTCTAGAGCCGAATAAGGGCTTAACAACAACATCTTCACCTAGTTCGTGAAAAGCCTTTAAGGCTTCGTTCACATTTTCCGTCACTGCTGTTTTGGGAACGGGTATACCGTTTTCCTCAAGAATTGCTAGAATATCATATTTGTCAACGCAATGCTCTATGGCTTTAGGAGGATTTATAATGTATAAACCTAAACGTTGAAGCCTATAAAGCATATCCATCCTGAAAACGATCTCTTCTAAAGAACCGCGGCCTATGGGTCGAATTACTAGTCCGTCCAGATCTTTTGAAAGGTCGAAGTCGCCATGATTTGCTATGGGCTTGTAGCCTACACGTGCAATTAATTGTGGAAAACCAAAGCAGATGTGCTGAATGCCCTTTTTGGTTAAGGCTTCTCTAAGCTGGATGGAACTCCAAGAGTTTTGATTTCGTGTTACAATTCCAATTTTCAAAATTGAACCTTCTTAGCTTTTTGGATTGTGAAATGCTAGCATAACTTTATTCTTAAAGGTTCCGTGTGTCAAACACTTATCTAGAATTTGTGAACGTATGGCAGCAGCATATTCACATTCTCGAAATCTTTTGAAAGTTTCAGGTTTAGAAAAGCGCCATAAGTATTGAGGTAAGGTGGTCCTTTTCTTGAAAAGAGTGTTAAAATTTTGCCGTTATGATTTGTTTTAAAACCGTTCGGGCAGGGTTCGTGACCTCTTACCAAAAAATTCACATCAAATCGTTTTAACACTTCTTTGGTAACATTTTCACCGAAGAGTTTACCCGCCCCTCTAGGAGAGGCACAATATTCTTTAACAAAATCATTTGGGTCACTCCAAAGTAAGTCTTCAAGGAAGTCTTGTGTGGGATGAGTCTCATGGGCATACGCTAGCTCTTCTATGGTTTTGATGTTAGGTGGTAAACCACCGTGAACCATTAAACATCTTTTTTCCACTAAAACAGCATTGTATAGACATGTCCAGAGATCTTGAATTTTTGAGTATACTTCTCTCCATTTTTCTCCAAATTTAGTTTGGAAGTCCCAAGGCAGATCATGAGGGGAAACCGCAAGATCTTCTGGCCCTTCGTGGTTTCCTCGCATTAAAATAACTTGCTCTGGATACAGAAGCTTAAGCCTTAATATTATATAGTAAACTTCTACAGAATATTCGCCTCTATCGCCATAGTCTCCCAGAAAAATTAGGATGGTGTTGTCTGTTGTGTTCATTTTTTGTAAAAAGCCACTTTGTTTAAAAATAACAGTCAGGCTCTCTAAATCGCCGTGTAAATCACCAATAATTAATGCTTCTCCTTTAGGCTTAACTTTTACAAGTCTTCCAAAAACATTAAAGTTTCCGATATGGCCTTTTTCATTACATAGAGTATATGTAGCCTTTTCAACCGTTCGTGTGAAACTCTCAAAATCTATCCTTAGAGATTCTTTAACAATTTTAGAGAAATCTTGGGAGAGGTTTGTAGACTTCAATTATACGACCTTAACTCGTTTTCCTAGAAAACTGAAAATGTTCCTTTCTATTTGGTTTTTATGCTTTCTGATTTTTTCTAATGTCTCGTTGTAAGCTTGTTTCAGGGATTTTTCCTTAGATTCTAGAATCTCTTTTTTGTCTGCTAATTCCTTAAGTTTTTCTTGGAGGCTGTGTAATTCGTTTCTTGTCTTGGAGATTTCTGCTGAAGTGGAAAGGTGTTGTATTTGCGTAACTAGTTCTAGACATTTTTGATGTATGGTTGCTAGGGAATTCTTTTCCAGAATTGCGTCTATGTCTCGTTCAGCTTTACGTTTTTTATCAGGCTTAAGCTTTAGTTTTCCTTCAGACATTTGTTGGCTTAGTTTCCCAAGAATATGTTTTAGCACTGGATATCCAGTTTGTTCTCTTGAAAAGGCTTCAAAAGGATCATTTATGTAATTTTTAAGATTTCTTAGTTCTTCTGGAGTTAATCCCCCTTTATATTCAACGAGCCTTTGAAATTTTATGAAGGGTTTTCGGAGATGCCGTAACTTATGTTCAAGTTCTTTTTTTAGCTTATCTACCTCCATATTTAACATGGATAATTGACTTAGGCTTCCTTTACTTTTTAATTCCTCTATCTTCTGTCTAGTTTCATCAGTTCTCTTCTTAACAAAATCTTTTTCATTTTCAGTCTTTTCTTTTTGATTTTCTAAACTCTTCAACTGCTCTTCCAGAGACAAAAGTTTGTCAATAAGCTGAAATGTTTCTTCAAGAGTTCTGGCTTTAACATATTCTTTTACAAGAAATTCGTTCAATTCTTTAAAAGATTCTTTTGTTTTCTCAAATACCGTTAGGAATTTTCGGCGGTCAAGAATGAAGAAAGGAGAAATTCGGGGAAACCAAGTTCTCACATCAATCTCTGTTACTGCCAACACCTTTTTGGTTTCATCGACGAACTCGCTAAAATTTTCATAAGAAACTTCTTCCGGTATCTTCACCTGTTTAACTCTATCTATAAAAAGGCGGGCAAGTTTGTTTAAAGCTCTCGCACGTCCATATGTCTTCTTATTTCTTTTCTCAATCTCTTTGTTGCTATTTTTAAGGAGCATCCTACTGACTTCTTCAACATTGTCTAAAGCTCTGCGTATTTTTTCAATTAGTCTTTCAGCCTTATTGTGTATTGGAACAAAAACCGAGCTTGTTTCGCTCTTCAACCATTCCCGGAGATCGAAAGAAGAAACCTTCAGTGCTTCAGACAATCCTTTTCCCGTTTAGAAATATGTGAAAGCCCTATTTATTTTTCAAGAGTCTACTTTTTTTTAAGTAGCTACTCTTAAATAGTAAAGGGAATACACATGCCTGAAAGAAATATGGTGGCTATACATGAATTCGAAAACAATTGCGTTTACCCTTATCATGGGAGCCCTCGGAAACATTTTATTCGGCATATCCTACTACATTGGACCTCTTGCGCCCGGAATAGCCATTGACTTTTCCTTAATACCTGCCTACATCGCTGGATTTTATGGAGGACCAATAATAGGTTTTGTTACAGGAATTTTCGTTGGAATATTTCCAGGAATAATGTTTGGACCTTTAGGCATGNGTTCATGGTTAGGATTAATAGGATTACCCATCGGGAAAGCACTTACAGGATTAACTGCTGGAGTAATATCAAAAAGCCTAAATTTAGGAAATAGACCCTACTCCTCGCTTCTTGCTGTTCCTGCAACTATTTTGGCTTATGTTCCAGAATGCGTCTACACCTATTCCTATTTTGCTTATCTTATGCCATACTTTCTAGGAAGCGGGGGACCCTACATATTTATCTATTATATACTCCCTAAATCCCTTGCAGAAGTTATTATTATGAGTTTTCTGATGGCGGCTTTAATAGGAAACTATGGTTTTAATGAATTTCTGAATAGGTTTTTTGTTAAAACTCCTATGCCGAAGATGAAATTAAAAAAGAGTTAGGAAGTTAAAGAGTTAACTAATATTGTAGAGTTTATCTCCCCGGCTTTGAAAGTCTTACCTGTGTTTATGTTATTGATTATAATTTGTGCGGGAGCGAAAAGGTTTGGATCTATCTTGTAGAAATCATAGTTTGCTTCTTTAAAGATTTCAAGGAAAGGTTTCCCGTAAGCTTTAGAGGCGCTGGAGGGAGCTTTTTCCAAAATTTCTTTTAAATACTCTTCATTGTCACATTCTACTGTGTAGTAAACTGTTCCACCGTAGAGGATTGCATCGTTTGTTCTCGCCATGGCCTTTGCAAACTTCGGGTGGGTTGGGGGTATAGGTGCATATCCCCAAGCGTTCAGGATTACTTTAGGGTCTAAGCCCAGCTTGTTCAGCTTGTGAATTCCAGTTTCAACTATTCTTCCTGAAACTTGTGTAACTCCAGCTAAGCTTGTTGTGGGTGTCAAAATTACAGCCAGATTTTCGGTAGAGACTTTACATTCTTTCGAAAAAAGTTCAAGGATCTGGCTAGGTGGAGGCTTTTCTGTTTCTAAAACCACGAGAGCTTTCTCAAAATTGTCTTTATACTTTATTTTTTCGTAGATTCCTTTGGGTTTTAGAGCTAAGGCTCTTGCTGGTCCAGAACCAATTGCGAAATAGTCTCCTTCTTTTATCTGCCAACCTGCAAATTGGGAACCTAACGTTGCGATATCAGGGTGGTCCGTATAAACAGAGATTGTTGGCAATGTCCATTGGCCATATTTTCTGCTGGTTATTCTGGCCTTTCCACAGCCTCCCATGCAGATTTCTGTTATGATTTTTCCAGCTTCGTATCCGCCTTTTGCTTCGATTCCAGCATCTACAAGTGTTGCGCCAAGACTTGTCTTTTCCACTTTTATTCGGTAGAAATCTTTATTTTCGTAAAGTTTTTCGAAAAGTTTCCATGCCAAACGATTAACGCTTAGAAAGTTTTCCAATGTGTTTTTCTCCTTACTTCTACTAAAGGAATTTTTCATAATAGCTTAAATGAGGGTTTTTTTCTTTTGAAACATAAAGCTTCCCTTCACCTTTTTCCGTAAGGTCGCCTCGAAACAGGTAAAATGGTCCCACGGCCTTTTCATCTTCTTCGATCTTTACTTTCTTTTTAATACCTTCTATAGTAAATGTTGGCAAAACCGACTTCAAGAATCCGCATATCACTATTTTGCCGTCGCTCATACATGCTCCCACCCTTTCTTCTGCGTCTTTCTGGATGTAGATGGTTCCGCCACGCATCCTAAATCCAGCGAATTGGCTTGCATTGCCGTAAATCTTGATTATTCCTTTTCGCATATGGGCACCTGCTTCGCTTCGAACGTTTCCGTGGACGATTATTTTGCCTCCATGCATACCTTCGTTGCTTCCACGGTAGGGTGCTCCTAAGTAGTCCCCTGCATCTCCGTGTATCTCTATGGTTCCGCCTTTCATCATGGAGCCTACCCAAGAGTCTGCATTTCCGTGAACTGTTATTTTTCCTCCTTTCATTTCTTCGCCTAAATGCATGCCCACATTTCCGTAGATTGTTATTTCTCCTTTTTCCATTTTTTTACCGATTTTTCTGACTTTGCCTATGTTTCCATGGATGGTTATTGTAGGATTGTCTGCTTTGTCCTCTTCGATTTTGAACAGTTCTCTTAGTTTTCTTTCCTTGTTTCCTTCCCAGATTTTGAGGGATCCGATTTCTTGTATGCTTTTGCCTTGAAAAAATTCTGGGTTTATGCTTTCGGCTATTATTGGATGTTTGAACTCTTTTAGGGGATATAAGGTTATCATGTTAGACACTTGCCTTCACTTTTATGGGATAGGAATTTTCGAGGTAGTGTTCTGTTACGGGATAATTTTCATATTCCACGGTCCAATATTCTTTAAATCTTCTTTTCATATCTTCAGAAATTTTTACGGGTTCAGAAGTGTGTATGTCAAGCCACATTGTAACACCTTTTACTTGCTTAACTATTTCGCCATTTTTTACTACGATTTTTCCGCCTTTTATGGTGTAGGTTGCTTGTTCAAACGCTTTTCTTATCGTCCTATAGTCCTTTGAGGGGTCCGAGGTTTCTGGATTAATGTTGTATATGGCTATGTCAGCGTCGGCTCCGATTCCTAAATGTCCCTTATTGCTGAGGCCTAAGGCTTTGGCTTGCCCTGCTCTAGTTACGATGGCAATTTCGTAGAAACTTAATTCGCGGTCTATAGATGGTAAGAGGCTTCTGTTTCTGGCTTTACGATTGATTTTTTTCATGGTTGCTTCTCGGGCCTTTGTGCTCATGAGCCATGCGATAATTTTAGGATATGCTGTGAAGGGTCCTCCGTTGGGATGGTCGGTGGTCATAAATATTTTCCAAGGATTTTTGATTAAAAGGGCAAGTTCGAGACCTATGGACCATTGAACAGCATGGACGAAGCTTTTGCGTCGGTAACGGAAAGGCACTATTCCGCTGCAGGTTTCCGTTTCCACATCGTGATTAGTCCATTTGTTTCCCGTAAGTTGGTAAAGATTGAATTGGAATGGGCCGTCTGCCGTCATTGTTGTTGTATCTGTAAATATCACTTGACCCATATCCATGGTTAGGTGAGTGTGAGCATTAACGTAGTGGGCGATTTCTTCGGCTCCAGATCGAAAAGTTCTCCAGTCATCGCCTTTAAAAGCGGAAAACTGGCAGTGAGTTATGTGAATGGCGGGTTTGCCTTCATCAGCTAGGTCTTCAATACACTTCATTGTGTCTAAGGCGGTGATGTAGTTTCCAGGGATTCCAAGATTGTTTGTGTGGACATGAATTGTGTGAGGTAGGTTTAGAAGTTTATTAACCTTGCAAAGTCCTCGAAGTATTTCGCGAGGAGTTATGCAGAAATGGGGAACCTGATCGTCTAGGCTTGCCACGTTACGACCAAATCCCCATGTTTCCAGCCCTCCAGGGTTAACTATTTTTATGGCGTATCCTTTAGTTGAAATTATCATCCAAGCCACATATCTAGCACATTCCTCAATTTTTCCTTCCCTTAAATATTCGAGGACAAACCACCAATCGCCTATAAGCGGATAAGCTGCTTTATCAATTATTGGAATATCGTTAAACTCTTCGTGTGTGTGTTTGGCTTCTAAAGGGGGCATTGCAGGTTCCATAACGGTTGTGTAGCCCATTTTTGCGTAGCGGTAGCCTGTTGTGAAGGTGGAGGGTATAGAATAACCGACTCCTGAACGAGTTATTGAGGTTTTAGGTTCGTAGTCTTTGAAGTGGTCTTCGGGTCTTAAGAGTCTGCCACTGTTAACTTTTCCGCCAGCAATGTGAGAGTGTATATCCACACCGCCGGGCATTACAATCATTTCGGAAGCATCTATGTGTAGCGCTGTGCTTTCATTAACTTTCTCGACAATTTTTCCATTTTTTACAGCTATGTCCATTTTTTCGCCGTTAATTCCGTTAATAGGATCGTAGACGATTCCGTTTTTTATTAGAATCTCCATTTTTATGCCTCTTCTTCATTTTTATTTTTTATTTTTCTAACCTCGGCAAGGATTCGCCTTAAAATTTCTTCGTCTGAATGTATACCATTGGGTGGTTCAACGATTTTCTTAAGGGGTAGTGGCACATGGTCCATACGATAGGCTGTTCCTTCAGCTTCTATTCCGACAAAAGCGGAGGGAATTACAACATCAGCCATGTGCGAGGTGACATTCATGTGGGGGTCTATAACTATTAGGGGGTTTTTTACAAGGTGTTCAACAGTTTTTGTTGGGAAATTGGCAACGGGATCTGAGGCAATTACTAGTGCAGCGTCTGATTCTCTACGTAAAAGAATGTCTACGACTGTTGTTTCGCCGGGGTTGTATCGTGGGTAGCCTAAGGAAAAGTCCACTGCATATGGGTAGCCTGTTTGCCAAGTGAAAACGGTGTTGGCTCCTGTGACGTTGAAATGGCCTCTCATGGGCATTAGCACGAATTTTGTTCTCATATTCAGGTCTTTGATTAGGGAAAGGGCAGTATCTATATTGCGTAGTTTACCCTTGCTCATGGTTAATCCAAGGCCGAAAAATAGTGCTCCAAAACTACAGTTAACCATGACGTCTACAACCTCTTCTAAACATTCTATGGGGACTCCGGCAACTTTGTCCACGTCGATTTCTTCGTCTCGCACTAGGGCTCTAAGAGCTTGTAGAAGTTCATAGTCTTTGTTGGGTTCTACTTGGATGAAGTAGTCAGCCATTTCTGCAGTTTTTGTTTTCCTTACATCCACGACTATAAACTTTCTTCCTTTTCTAGAGAGGGTTTCTGGAGGCTCCTTTGAGATGGATTCGTGAACAGTGGGTTTCTTTTTTAAGAACAGCCTTCTAATAGAACTTTCAATTTTCTTTTTAGCTAGTAAAGCTTTAATCTTGTTAAGATAGCCTTTCCATGCACTTTTCTCAAATCTTCCTTCCGCATATGTTGTATATCTTTCTATGTGCCTAGGATGGGCACTCCATGGATTGCTTCCCCAATAAATGATAAGGTCGGCTCTGTGTCTAATCTGCCCAAGGGTGCAGGATGGGATGCCAACTTCTTGAACGCTTAGTAGGGATGGCCCGTGACAGACAACGGCGGTGTTATCGATTACTCCTCCTACTTCCTCTGCAAGTTCTAAGCCTACTCTTATGGCTTCGCAGCTTGTGGAACTCCATCCATATAGTATCGGATAGTTTGCTTCTGTGAGGATTTTAGCGGCATTTCTTATTGCTTCTTCAAAAGAAGTTTCAATAAGTTTACCATTTTTTCTTATAAGCGGTCTTAAAACTCTATGTTCGCTATTATAGCCTAAAAATTTAGATTCGCACATGGCACAGCCGTTTTTAACCTTAACTATATTGTTGTTTTCAACGGTTAGTTCTATATCGTCGCATAGACTTCCACAAACTGGACATGTTACAGCTTTAACAACTGGCATACTATTCCTTCCCGAACTGTTTCTTTAAAAGCTCTTCCAAGCTCAAAACAGGCTGGTTTGAGCAGGGCTCAATCTCTGCTGGAATTCCCTTTAACGAAGGCATACCGATGCTATGGGTTTCAGGGTCAACCACAACATTCACCCAGGGACCGTATGGAATAAAAATTACGTTAGGAT
>MTLU01000017.1 GCA_002010975.1 Candidatus Bathyarchaeota archaeon JdFR-07
TCCCCGCTGGAACCCCAACCTCGACATCAACGACGACAACACCATCGACCTCAAAGACTACTACGCCACCGTACTAAACTACGGAAAAACATACCCATAACATCCCCAATCTTTTAGAAGTTAAAGCGAAATCGTTAAGAACATGAACTAAAATATTAACAAAGACTGGAGGAAACTACATTGAAAACAACAAGCTCCTTGCTTCTCCTGACCCTATTATTTACAATGAGCAACAGCCTATACTCTGTAAACGCCCAAGAAACAACAGTATTAATAGAACCTCAATTTTTATCGATACCAGCTGTTGGAGAAACTTTTAGTGTGAATATATCAATTTATAATGTATCGAATTTGTTTGGCTATGACTTCTTATTATGGTATAACACTACGTTAATAGACTGTTTAAGTGTCGAATGGCCGAAAGGTCACTTTCTTACACCTGTCTTAAGACCTAATAACCTCTTTAAGATCAAGACAATAGAAGATAACATTAATGAAACAACAGGAGCAGTAAGAGTTACTGCCACACTTACAGACGGTGAACCACCTAAAAATGGTAGTGGTCTTCTGGTTAAAATAACCTTTAAAGCTACAGCTACAGGCTCTACGTTCTTACAGTTATACTTTCCAGGATTCGATTATCCAGTTAAATTAAGTGATCCGGAAGGTAATGCAATTCCATGCAGCACAATCAATAGTGAGGTAACAGTAATTCCAGAGTTTACTGACCCCTCAATAATGCTTCTACTTCTTACTATAGTCTTAGTAATTATATTTCTAAAAAAATCAGTGATAAGAAAGAGAAGCAAAATTCCTGCAGCTTTCCTCTAATTCTTTGTCACCGTAGCTTACTAGTCACGTTTAGTATTTACAATTATTTAGACAAAGACTTTACAATGATTGAAAAAGCTGAAACCTATATTATTAGGTCGAAACATTCATAAATGAGAAATGTTGATAAGACTGTGCATTTGAGAGGGTGAGGCTTATGTCTAAACCATTCTATATAAAATTTGAGGTTCCAAAGGAAGTTGCAGATGCGGCCTATGAAGCCCTGCAAATAGCCGCGAAAACTGGTTCCGTTAGAAAAGGCACAAATGAAACTACAAAGGCTGTTGAACGAACTCAAGCAAAACTTGTAGTTATCGCTGAAGATGTTGATCCTCCAGAAATTGTAGCACATCTGCCACTTTTGTGTGAAGAGAGAAAAATTCCATATATATTTGTTCCGAGCAAAGAGAAAATTGGTAGTGCTGTTGGTATTGAGGTTCCAGCTGCTTCTGCATGCATTGTTAAAGAGGGTGAAGCTGCAGGGTTGGTTAAAGAAATAGTTACAAGAATTGAGCAGATTAGAAGAGGAACTACCGAATGAGCAGGGAAGAGAAGGGAGCTGCAGAGGAGCTTGCCCCAGCAGAAGTTATTCAAATTATTGGGAGAACGGGAGTAACAGGTGAAATTACGCAAGTAAGGGTGCGCATTTTAGAAGGTAAAGAAAAGGGACGGATTATAACACGTAATGTTAAAGGACCAGTTCGCGTTGAAGATATTTTGATGCTTAGAGAGACAGAGAGGGAAGCAAAAAAAATTAGTCGCTAATCCTAAAATTATTTAAAAGAGGGGATTGCCATTGCCTAAACCAAGAAGATGTTCATTTTGCGGCAGCGAATTCTCAGCTGGCACAGGCATGATGTACGTTAAAAATGATGGATCTATTTTGTGGTTTTGTTCTAGCAAGTGTAGAAAAAGTTCTTTGATGTTTGGGAGAGACGCTCGAAAACTTAAATGGACAGAATACTTCGGAAAGGAAGAAAAAGGAAAAGCATAGTGCTGTCTACTACTTTCATTTTTTCATGATAATTTTTTCCCATAAAGATTTGTTATGGATACAACCTATATCAGGGGCATTTACGTTACCGCTAAAATAGCTGTAAGCTCTTGCTCTACAACCGCCACAAATATACTTGTCAGAGCAGATCCCGCATCCCACATGTTTTCCGTTAACTATATAGTTTTCTAGATTTTCCCTAACACGAAGTTTCCACAAAAACGGATGAGTATCCCATATCTCCTCAAAATCGTCTCTAAGAATATTTCCAAGTCCTGTTTCTTGGTTTGTAGGGAAAAATACACAGGGTTTTATATCTCCATTAGGCTCCAGACAGCAGTAAAGCCGTCCTGCACCACATCCACCCAGAAAATTTGCAATATTTTCTACACCCTTCTTCGCAGCGTAGTGAGCTTCAACCATGAATTTTTCTCCAAACTTCTGTGAAAGCTCCTTAGTAACGCAGGCATATTGTGGACAGGTACTAAAAAATTTGTCAACCTTTACATTTGAATTACCACTGCGGCTTTCCCTTTTCGTTTTTAAGTATAATTTAATGATCTCTTCTCCAATGGTTTCTAAAACATGAAGCCTTTCTTCAGGTGTTAAATCCAGTTCGACAAAGGCTTTTGCCCTTCCAGTTGGAATGTAATTGAAATGCATAAATCTTACGTCTAACCTTTTTGATAGGGCAATAAGTTTTTCTAATTCGGTAATGTTGTCTCTATGTAAAACTGTGGCAATACAAGTGTCTATGCCTTCTTCTATGCAGTTTTTGACACCTTCCATGGCCTTTTCAAAGGCTTTCGGAACTCCTCTAAACTCATTGTGCACTTTTGGTGTAGCACCATCAATACTTATTTCTACATAATTTATTCCTGCGTCTTTTATTTTCTTGGCTTTGTCTTTCGTAATTAAAGTTCCATTTGAGGCTACGCTAACATAGCCTATACGTTTTTTCGCATAAGTAGCTATTTCAAAGAAATCTTTTCGAATCAGTGGTTCACCTCCACTAAAAGAGAGAGCCGGCAACCCTATACCAGAAATATTTGAAAGGATATCCAAAACTTTCTTAGCTTCTTCCGTTGATAGCTCTTCTTGTTTAGTATTTCCTGCATTTTCGTAGCAATGTTTGCATCTAAGATTACATTGATAAGTGAAATTCCAGACAACTTCAAAAGGAGCAGATGGTATGAAAGGAATGCGTATCCCATATTTTTTTATGCCTTTCATCATTAAGCCGAAACCTCTAATCCATGCTTCTCCATATTCACTGTTAAGAAACTGGCTTTGCATGAAATTCTTATCTGCGTGCAGGAATCGACTCCCCAATTCATAAAAAGGTTTAGCTATTTTTTGGCTTATATGTCGACATGTAGGACACAATGAGACGGGTGCACCTAGAAAAACCTTTAGTGAGTTCAAAAGTAAGTTTCCGTCTTTGGAGCATTCTCTGTCTAGATTGTTTATTAAAGGTTTTAGAAATGGCGTGGCTATGATAGGTACAACGAAATTTTCGAGATTGTTAAGTTGCATTGTGTACTTATCTTGAGAATTGTGTGAATTTAAATTTTAGCTCGTATTAGGTGATGTTCATATTTTTAAAGAATTTATGAAGGTAGGTTTAGTTTGCTTCTATATAGAAGTAAATTCCATAAAAATTATTTACCTACGAAGATCAGACTATATACTGCTTATACTTGAAGAGAGGGAGAAAGAGAAATGTATACTGCACTAAAATATTCTACTAAGAACAATCTGTTGGTTGGTTTAGTTGTTTCCTTGCTTGCGTTTTCCGCCGTTTTTGGTGGATTGTTGCTAAATGGCACTCAATTGACAGCAAAGGCTCCAGTAAATATCTCAGGGATAGAAAAGATTTCAATGAGTTTATTTGAGAATATTCGTTTAAACAGTCAAGAAAGCGTCAACGTGTTAATAGAAACTTTAGACATGAATTATAAAATAGTAAAAGCAGAAATCCTTAAACTGGGAGGGAATGTGCGATTCGAATTCAAATATGTTAAAGGATTAGCTGCTACTTTACCCGCTAACGCAATATTGAAGCTGGCAAGTAACGAAAATATCAAGAAGATCTATCTAGACTCGCCGAGGTACCCTGCTCTTTCATCATTTAAGTCTATGCCTTTGGTGGATGGAGAGGAATTTCCCTTTGCTTTGGTAGACAGAAATGCTTTTGACGAGCGAAAGCATTTCAGTGGCGAGTCTCTTGATAAAGAATTTGTTCCCACAGTTGACCAAGTTGCTCCTTTAAACGATGCTCTCACTATTACTTTGTCTCAAGAGCAAATTGAACTTTTGGAGCCCAGCACTTACTGGAATCCTTTTGCAATGGGTGCGATTGGTGCTTGGGCACTTGGAGACTACGGGCAAGGTTCTCTGGTTGTGGTTATTGATACAGGCATTTATGCTGATCATTTTATGCTTAGTGGCTCTGTTATAGGTGGGGTGGACTTAAGCCCTGACGTTGGAACATCATATGAAGGTTGGAACTTATCATCTAATCATTGGCACGGCACACATGTAGCGGGCATAATTGCTGGACATGGTGCTATCCTTGTTCATTCAAGCGATCTATTGTATCGATCAATTTCAACATATGCTATGCCCCCACAAGAGGCTTCTAGTTTTGGATATCCAGGTTACAAGATAATTCCGCTTCTTGGAATGGCGCCGTTGGCACAACTGTACGCCATAAAAGTCTTTCCGCACACCGGTGCCGGCGTGTCTGAATCTATAATTATTTCTGGAATTGAGTATGCTATCGAGTTGAAACTTAATGGAACTTATGATGTTGACGTCATCAGTATGAGTCTTGGAGGTCCCACATTGTTCGACGGTAGAGATCTAGAAGATACTCTCGTTGATTATGCAACATCGGTAGGAATAACTGTGGTGGCAGCCGCTGGAAATGAAGGACCAGCATCGATGACTATTGGCAGTCCAGGTAGTGCTGAGTCGGCTATAACAGTAGCTGCGGCTGCACATCCTGTTAACACAAGAGTTTTCTGGGATTACGTTTACAATAGGCAGGGGTTAGGATGGCAATTATTCACTAGTGACACGCCACAAATTTACGCCTTTAGCAGTCGGGGGCCTACGTCTGATGGGCGTGAGAAACCTGACATTTCAGCAACTGGAATGTTTGTCCTGTCATCCTACAACGAACCTGGTTGGCCTCAAGGCTTGGCCTTTGCTTCAGGCACTTCTATGGCTACTCCCGCTGTTTCTGGTGCTGTTGCGTTACTTAACACCTATGCAGAAACTTTCATCCCAGCTGCATCCCCCCTGGATTACAAGCAAGCGATCAAAAATGGAGCTGAATGGCTTGAAGGATACGATAAATATGACCAAGGAGCAGGATATCTAAATGCTTACAATGCTTTAGTAGAACTTGTAGATGACCCTTCAATTGGAGACCTCTACCCGCTACTACCAAGCGAATACGAACTTGCTGATATAACCAATATTCCGATAGTTGGAACAGGTGTATATGAAGATTCCATAGAGGGACTAAAACCAGGACTTAGCCAAGAATTTATATTCCAAGTTACTGAAGCTACAGACTCTATTAAACTTACCATAACCGATGTTATCTTAAATAAAAGAAATCCATATGACTTGAACAGTTTTGAAATCTACATCCAAAGCGCTAAAAGAACAATGTACGCGTACTGGATTGAAACGGCAAACGTTTGGGGCAATGCTCAGTTTATCATCACAGACTATAGCCAAACATGGTCAGGAGCAGTTACAGGCGTTTATCAACTTGATCCATACACTCTTAGAACTGCCATAGAACCTGGTTATGTTAAAATAGTTATTGAAAACGACTGGACAAGTTCCGGACCAATTTCATGCAGTTTCAGAATAGAAGTAACAGCAGATCCAACAACACCAGACGAAACTTATTCAGGGAGCATTGATCAACATAAATGGATAGCTTTTGGAATATCTCCTCCAACAGGAACACAAAAAGTCACTCTAGAACTATGGTGGACTAATGACTGGAGCAAATATCCAACAAACGATCTAGACATGTACATCCAATGGTTTAACGGAACAGACTGGGTCTTTGAACCCTTCATCGAAGGTGCCACACTAAACTCCCCCGAGAGGGTCGTGATAGAGGCGCCAGCGATAGGCAGTATATACGTCTATCTCTACGGGTACGCATTATGGACAGGTGTGTCGGAAGACTGGACTCTCGATCTATATTACGGCTAAAATTAGAAAACTCCGCACCTAAATCCCCTTTTTTTGGTAATTCTGTCAACAGAATGAGAGTAAAAAATCTAATCTGCAAAACTTGTTTCTTTAAGCCTAACTTGACAATTAAATTAAGGTTTCTCAAACCATCTAAATTTAGCTACAGCCAATGTAAGCAAAACCAAAATTAGAACAAGGGGGACATGCGAAAACTCACATAGCATGTATACCTATATCAATGGTTGCTTCGGACTGTGTTTCCCCAGAAATGGCTTTAATGAAATAGGATCCCGGTTCAAGCAGCGATGTAGAATAGTTCAAATTTAATATTTCTTTTGAAGAGTACGGCTCAACCTTAACAGATGTTATCACGGGAATAAAAACATAATCTTTTGCATCGTAAATCTTTTCGAAAAACTCGCCGTCCTTGCTGTAGATCCATACGGATCCATCAAAAACTTTAGATGTTCTAAAAGTTAAGGTAATAACCTCTTCTGTAGGATTGGCTAGACTTAAACTGATCAATGTATATTCTCCAACACTATAACTAGTTTTATCCGTAGAAATCTGAAGTAACAAGCTTTCATTCCTCTTAAAAGCACCCTGACAAACAGAAACAAAGAAAAGAACTATTAACACAGAAAACCCCACAACAATATGAGCCTTTTGGAATTTTGTTCTATCAAACACCTGTCGTGCACAATAGAGAATATAAAGGCTGAAATGCAAAAATTTCTGTTACTAACCCAACAGCGCACTTTTTCGCGGTCTGTTGAACATAACCTATCAAGTAAACATCATTAACAGGCATTTTAGCGGATACTTTTGATTTTCAAAGGATGAAGACATACCATGTATTATTTTGTATAAAACAAATGAGAATTCTTGAGAAGTAGGTATTTAGTAGCGGGGGGTTGATTTGAACAACCGTTAGAGGCAGCCGAACAGGCTGCTATCTCTGGGTATCTTAGAGCAATTTTGCTCTTATGAGCCCAGCGGGTTAATCCTGGCTACCCCACCCCGCTACATTATGCTACAGCAGAACCATTCTTAAATATTTTCATGAAACACTTAGTAAAGCATTAGTATTACGCTTTAGTTTATGAGTTTGGGCATAGTAAATGGATGAACCTTATCTTTATCAGATATTCCGTCCAGTTTTTAAAAACCCAATTTTCGTTCAAGGGCTTCCAGGCTTTGGAAATGTGGGAAAAATAGCTGCATATCTTTTAGTAAAATTTTCTGGAGCAAAAATTTTTGCAGAGTTATATTCGCCTTCTTTCCCAGATTATATATCAGTCGATTCAAACGGTATTTGTCGCTTGCCAAAATACGAGTTTTATGCGGCTCATATGGAAAAGAACGATTTCATAATAATGACCGGAGATACGCAACCCTCTTTTGACGATGTAGTAGCGCATTACTGGGTTTGCAGTGAAATACTTGAATTAGTAGAAAAATATGGTTGCACCTTCGTTGTAACAATTGGTGGTGTTCCAATAACCGATAAAAAAGTGCAGGTTTATGTGGCTGGAACTTCGCCAAGGCTTGCAAGAGAATTTATGGAAAAAGGGGCTGTAATCTACAGTAAAGGCAGAATTGTTGGAGCCACGGGGTTGACTTTGGCTCTTGCAAAAGAACGTGGTTTGGAGGGAATATGTCTCCTTGGATCGACAACGGGACTTAGCGCAGACAAGGCTGCTGGTTTTGCCGTTTTCAAGTTTCTCATGAAAGCTTTAGGGAATGAGGTGAAGGAAGGGTTATAAGACAAAACTGCAAATTTGATTTGAATTGGAAAGTGGAAGCATGTCGGTAAAGCCAAACTTAAAGTCAAAATTCTGGAAAACGTTCCTAACATTGTTAGTAGCTCTTTTGACTTTTGCAGGACCAACATACATGGTTTACATGCTAGTACATGTTCTTAATGTGGATTATGTAAGCTCTATGATTTCTGGAGGAATTCTCTTTATTGCTGGCTTAATCCTCTTATGGTATCTGGTTAAAAACAAAATTGTTTCTTAAGGGCTTTTCTAGTGTTCTAAAAGTTGTTTGTGTACTCTAAGTTAGTAATGCATATAAGATATGCTAGAAGATATAAAAATTATGCAGAAAGACGAAAAGAAAAAGCTCAGAGAACTCGAGAGTAAAAATGAAGAGCCTACCAGAAGGACAACAATAATTCTAGAAAAAGAGGAAAGAGAATTTATAGATTCGTTGATTCGAGAAGGAAAAGAGCCTGGAATAAAACCTCTAATTTCTAAAATGCTTGATGTTTACAGAAGTATGATGATTTATGATTGGCGTTTTCCAGGCGAATACTATTGCGGTATAAGCCGCATAGCCTTTGTAAATGTGGAGTTAATCAACATCCTCATTCAGAACATCCCTTGCGAAAAATGGCGAGAAATAGGGCGAAAAATGGGTGAAGTAGCAAAGGTTTCTATGGAAGCTACCCTAGGTATTGAAACAATAAACCGTGAAAAATGGCCGGCGGTTTTCAAACGTTTAAGGGTTCAAGGGTTCGGTGATTTTTATCTTAAGGATAAATATATCCTTATAAAGGCACCATTCATTGGTGAGTCGGAAATATGGGCTGGGCTTTTAGAAGGCTTGCTAGATGTCAAGTTGGATGTAAAGACCAATGCTCCGCCGTTTGTGTTGGAGATCAAAGAAAGTTAAGATGCAGAAGGTTGAAGAGAGATAGGTGTGAAATGCGAAAGATTTACAGATAAGGTTTGAACCTTTAAAACCGAGGATAGAAAGTTAAATGTCTTTACATGAAGCAATGCTTTATGAAAAAATAGGGAATAAGAAGGTTAAGTGCAATTTATGTGGAAGACGATGTTCAATAAAAGATAATGGAACTGGTTTCTGTCTTGTTAGAAAAAACGAAGGGGGCACACTTTTTTCTCTTGTTTATGCCAAGGCAATATCAGCATGCGTAGATCCTATAGGAAAAAAACCCCTTTCTCATTTCCATCCAGGATCCTTAGTCTTGTCTATAGCCACTGTTGGATGTAATTTTCGATGCAAATTTTGTGACAATTGGATGATTAGCCAAGAGAAGAATATAAAAGGGAAACATTTCCCACCCGAAGAGGTTGTTAAAGCTACGAGGGACAATGGTTGCCAAGGAATCAGTTATACCTATACAGAACCCACAGTATTTTTTGAATACGCCTATGATACGGCTAAGCTAGCTCATCAAGTCGGATTTTTTAACACTTTTGTGACTAATGGATATATGACACCTGAAGCTGTAAAAATCATAGCACCATATCTGGATGCAGCAACCGTAGATTTCAAAGGAGGTGGAGATCCCAAATTTTACAAGTCTTTCTCGTCTGTTTCTTCTGTTGAACCGATTTATGAATTTTTAAAAGAAATGAAGCGGAATGACATTCATATCGAGATAACGAATCTTGTTGTGCCGAAAATTGGAGACTCCATTGAAAGAGTAAGAGACTTGGCCTCATGGATTGTGAAAAACCTTGGGAAAAATGTTCCATTCCACTTGCTGCGTTTTCATCCAGACTATAAGCTAACAACAATTTCTTCCACTACTATTGAAACTTTAGAAAAAGCTTATGTAGCTGCAAAAGATGCTGGGTTAAACTATGTGTATATCGGAAATGTGCCTGGCCATCCTTGTGAAAATACGTATTGCCCCAGTTGTAACGAGCTTTTAATAAGACGTTTCAGCTTTGAAATTACAAAGTGGAACTTAACAAAGGATATGCGCTGCCCAGTTTGCGGAGAAGAGATTCCGATTAAAGGTAAATTACATGCAAGCGGATATTCTTATCCTTACGCTTTGTTTTAATAACCTTTTTACCTTAAAGATAGTTGAAGGTAATGTGGAAACTTCTCCGTCCTGATGCAACGGCAGTACTGAACAGCAAAAGGGCAAGAAAAAGCTTGAGTAGATATTTCGCTGTCGTATACAACGAAAAACCAGCAAAATTCGTTTTAGCCAAAAAACTTCCTGCAGAGTACAACGAAAAGAACTCTTTAAATGAACTCTGGAAAGAACATACAACCCTCACAAAGGAATTCTATGAACTAGAACACGAGGTGGATACAAGAAAGAGAACTTTAAAAGAAATGCCAAATGTTGAAAAATCTTATCTTGACCTAAAAATTGAAATTGCAAGAAGAATCCTCGCCAGCTGCCATTTCTGTGTTCGCAGATGCAAAGCCAATAGGCTTGAAGGTAGAGTAGGCTTTTGCAGATGCGGCTCTGAAATAACAATTTCAAGCATTTTTGAACATTTGGGTGAAGAACCGGAACTTGTCCCTTCTGGAACCATTTTCGCTATGGGATGTACAATGCGTTGTAAACATTGTCAAAACTGGACGATTTCCCAATGGATAGAAAAAGGCAAAGTTTACAAACCAGGAGAGCTAGCTAGGGAAGTTAAAACTCTGCGGCTAAGTGGATGTAGAAACGCCAACCTTGTGGGTGGAGAACCAACACCATGGCTTAAGGATTGGCTTGAAACTTTCAAGCACACTGATATAAATATACCAGTTGTATGGAATTCTAACACCTATTACAGTCCAGAAACAGCCCAGCTCTTAGCTGGATTTGCCGATGTCTATCTTTTAGATTTTAAATATGGACCTGGCAACTGCGCTGAGAGAATATCAGAAGCCCCAAATTATTGGGAAGTATGCACCTATAATCATTTAATGGCAAAGAAGTTTGGAGAATTGATAATTCGCGTACTTGTTCTACCAGGACATCTAGAATGTTGCACTAAGCCCATTTTAGAATGGATAGCTGAGAATCTGGGTGTAGAAACTCGAGTAAACGTTATGTTTCAGTATAGACCAGAATGGCGGGCCTATGAGATAAAGGAACTGCGGAGAAGACTTACCAAAGATGAAATGGATGAAGCAATAAAATTGGCTAAAAAAGCGAAGCTTGTAAACTTTATAACATAACGGTAAAAAGAAGCGAAACTTATTTCTCAAAGAAGATTCATTTCTAAAAGAGAAAGTGAAGTAGATGCCTTATTGTCCAGAATGCGGTGGCGAAATGCAGTACATAATAGCCACAAAACACTATGTATGCAAGAGTTGCGGATTATCCGTAACGCGTCAGGAACTTATGGAGCTTCGAGAAAAACTTCGCCCCTCGATAGAAGAGGACGAACGGGAAAAGCGAAGAAAAGAGTATTTAAAATGGTGGTTTAGCAAGAAGAAATAGACAAAATAGGTAGCTTTTAAAGTGGCTTATTAGCAAACAGCATGAAAAGGATTTATCTCCCTTATTTTTAAGAGTAGTAGAAAGTGAAAAATTATGGATAAGCACATGGAAATTATCTGCATAGGAAACGAGTTATTGATCGGGAAGACCTTAAACACTAATGCGCAGTGGCTGGCGAAGCGGACAACTTCCTTGGGAATAGCCGTAAAAAGAATAACGGTTGTAAGTGATGATGTTGACGAAATAGCCCAAGCAATTCGCGAAGCACTACAACGCAACCCGCGCTTCATAATAACAACAGGTGGGTTAGGACCTACATTTGATGATAAAACACTTGAAGGAATTGCTAAGGGTCTCAACCGAGAATTAAAGGTTGACGATAGGGCTTTAAAAATGGTTAAAGAGAAATATGACTCCTACGCAAAAGCTGGAAAAATAGGAAAAACCGAATTGACACGCCATAGGATTAAAATGGCAACTCTCCCTGACGGGGCGGAACCACTCTCTAATCCTATTGGTACCGCTCCAGGGGTTCTGATGCAGTCTAATAAAACTATTATTGTAGCCTTACCTGGTGTTCCTTCCGAGATGGAGGCTATATTTGAAGAGTCTGTTGCTCCTTTGCTTAAGAAAGAGGCTGGTGATGTAATGTTTTTTGAAGCAAGCATTTATGTAGATGGCATAATGGAATCTGCCTTAGCACCCCTTATAGACGAGACAATGCATGATAATCCATACATTTACATTAAATCTCATCCAAAAGGTGAAGAGAAAAAACCGCATATAGAAATCCATTTTTCCACGACAGCAAAAAATTCGCAAACCGCTAAAAACCGGTTAGGAAAGGCAATAATCCAACTTTCTGAACTTATCCAAAAAAGTGGCGGAAAAGTTAAACAAAAAAAGTAAAGTAATGTTTTTTAAGATTTTCCTCTGAGAATATTAAACTATTGAGTGTAATAAATGGTTTAAGTTAGGTGCTGGTTTAATAAATAGAGAGTTCATTTTCTGGATCACTACCTTCACTTAAAAAATTTATAGGGCTATAGAGTAAGAGTTCATAAATGCCTTAAGTTAGAATTACAACAAAAAATTCTATGAAAAGAACAAGAAAAATACTGACATTTACAGTGTTGATTTTAATAGTTTTAGTTGTTTTTCTCGTTTCATTACCTCAATGCTTAGCAGAAAATTATAATTTAACTTATCAACTTTTAGACCATCCAGATGGCTCTACATATTATAGGTTGAATATTGTAATCTCTCAATCACTTTATAGTTATTACCAGTCTCAAAGCCATAAAGCAAGCACTGAGAATGATTTCGTAAAGTTTGTTACACCTTATGCCTTAGAACCTATTGCAGAAAGTCTGTGGCAAATTTATACGGATGACGAAGATTTTGCTAACGGTGTATTAATGATTGTTCATCAAATACCTTATGTAGAAACTTTGCCTGCGAAGTATCCTGTGGAAACAATGGTAGAGAACAAGGGTGACTGCGACTTACTTTCATACATTGCAGCTTCGATAATGAAAGCCGGCGGTTTAGATGTAGTGCTTTTATACTATGAAAACAAGGCACATATGAACATTGGCATTAGTCTATCTCATGTGCCTTATGATGCAAGAGATAATGTCTATTCTGTGTCGTATAATCATGTAGAGTATTATGTAGCTGAATGCACAGGTGGAAACTGGCAAAAAGGATGGAGAGTAGGCGAATGTCCAGACGATTTAAAACAAGCCTTTACAAATGTGCAAGTAATCAGCTTAGAAAACACCGAGCAAATATCTCCAGGACAAGTTTCAGCAAGCTATCAAACTCTAATAGCATCTTCAATTTCTTTAACAGTTTCTTCCGCATTTCTTATTCAAGGAGGATCCATTAAAATATCTGGAAAACTCTTGCCTCAATTAAAGAATGAAACAGTTTTAATATATGTTCAAAAAAACAATTCTCCATGGGAAATTCTTCAAGCACTCACTACAAATCGTGAAGGAAAATTCGTTTATATTTGGGATATAGAGACAGCTGGTATATACCATGTTCGTGCAAGTTGGTCTGGAAATGAAGAATATGCGGGAGCAGATAGTTCTATCTACATGATAACTGTAATCCCCACGTTTATGGTGTTATTGCTTATCTTTATCGTAGTTGTAATATGCTTAGGCATTGTAGCTATTTCGATTTCAAAACAAACACAACTTCAGATTCCCGATACATCACTTCCAGAAATCTCTTCTTTAAAGAAAAACTTTTACTAACAAACGAAGCTTGATAATAAGCACTCATCTAAAATGGAGAGGGACAAAACCCGATGTTTATTATATTTATTATAGGGACAGCTGGATCGGGAAAATCTCTGTTAACTGCAACTTTCAGCGAATGGCTAAAAATGTCCAAACAGGATGTTGCTATAATTAACCTTGACCCGGGAGTATTAACATTGCCCTATTCACCTGATGTGGATGTCTGTGACTATGTAAATATTGAAAGCATAATGAAGGAATATGGTCTTGGACCTAATGGTGCTTTAATATTGGCTGCTGATCTGATTGCAGACAAAATTGAGGAGATCTCAAGGGAAATTAAAGATTTGAAATCAGATATTGTGTTGATAGATACTCCTGGACAGATGGAACTTTTTGCCTTTCGTGCTAGTGGTCCATACATAGTTGCAGAAATCGCAAAGGAACCAAAAGCCATAGTTTACCTTTTTGATGCTGTTTTTTCGGCTAATCCACTGAATTATGTTTCAAACCTTTTTCTTTCTGCAGCAGTCTACAACCGCTTCTTTACTCCTCAAGTCCATTTGCTCTCAAAATGCGATTTACTTCCCCGAGAAGAAGTTAATAAAATTGTGGATTGGTCAGCAAATCCAAAGACTTTGGAAATTGCCATAGAAAAGCAACTTGAAGGAACAAAACGTCTGCTAAGCAGAAACATGATGCGTGCAATCCATCAAATAGGATTAAAATTTCTTCTGATTCCAGTTTCAGCTAAAACAAACGAAGGAATGATCAATTTTAACACAGCTTTAGAACGAATCCTTACTGGCGGCAATAAATACACATATTAGGCGAAAACTTCTTCGCATCATTCGTTAATAAGCGTCCATGCGGCCGCTAAAACTCCGTATTCTGCCTTTGAGGGGTCATCAGCACTTGCAACAATTACTACATCGTTTTCCCGAGGTTTTAAAAGATCGGAAATCTGGCTTGCAGCTTGCGGGAAATCTCTGTCTACATCTTCACTAACAGCAGGAATTAACAAACGTCCATGCTTCATAACTATTGTAGTTGCTCCTTTCGCTCCCGCAATAATGGCGGCGTCTCTTTGTTCTACGCCTGATTTAATTTTATGTCCCGAATTTTTTACCAAAATGGCGAAGTTGTAATTGGCTATTGCTAGTTCATTTGCTTCAATTTCGGTTTTTTCCTCAAAAATCGACTTATATTCTTTCCAAAAACCCAAGCCTTTACTTGTGAGTGTACATCCCGCTTTAGAGATTGTAATTAATTTGGCAGCTTTTAATCTTTCAATTAGTGTTCGTATAGCTCCCGGTCCTAATTTCAATTCTTCAGCTAGTTTGCTACGACCTATTGGTTTTTGAGCTATAAGTTCTATAGCACGTAATATGTGAAAAATTGTAAAGGTGGGAGAAGGCCCTGGAGCTTTTTCACATACTATTTTCTCTAAAATTCTTTTTAGTTTGTAGGACATAAGTTTTCGTGATTATAGTTGGAACAGATAATTATTAAACTATTATGTTCGGTGCTAGGTGCTGCTTTTTTAGATGTGGTTTCTCTAAAAAGATAGTTAACACTATTCGATCAAACATAACAGGGTGGATACTTGGGAAAAGCAAAACTTCCAATTTAAGATGGAAAATTCAAACATGCTGTCTAAAAGTGCTTATTTTGAAACAAGTTTGGGTGTTAACTGTTCTATTGCGCTTTTCAGCTTATTCCACTCATCCATGTTTCTTATGTTAAATTTGTGTTTTCTTTTCCAAACATCACCTCTTTTTTGCCAAAGGTATAAGCCTATAGAACGTCTTCCAAAAGATTCAAAGAGAACTATGGCTTCCCACCATTTTTCACTTTTAAAAATAGTAATGTACTCTACAACTTTGTAGAAATCAGATATGGGCAGCTTTTCATCTGTTGAAGACATAAATCTTCCCTTGTTTCCTCATATGTTTAGTTTTCTCTTGTTTATAAACGATCTCTTAAAATGGCTGGAAAACACCTGTCTTAAGAATGTCAAAACTTGATCCATCTTCGTAGAAAATTTTCACGTCAGGTTTAGAGATTAGCAAGTCCATGTGGTTTTTAGATTTATTCTTGCCTCCTGGCATGTCAGAATTGTTTCCAAAGGCTATGTGAATTGTGCCAAGTATTTTTTCCGCTTCTAGAAATTCTTCAACAAATCTTGCTTTAGGATTTATGCCGAAAGCAAATTCCCCTACAACCTTCGCCCATTCATCAGTGTTTGAGGAATCCTTAACCCTTTTTAACACCTGTAAATCTTCTGAAACTATCTCTTCTGCCTTGCCATTGTGAATTATTATCTTTACTGGTGTTTTAAGGGGGCCAATTCCGCCTACAGCCATATCACAGACCAGCTTGCCATTAAGGGAGTCTTCGATTGGTGCAACTATTACTTCCCCTGTGGGAAGATTCATCCACTTCATGGTTTCCCAGTTGATAATAGTGTCTGTGAAGAAAGGTCTACCTTTCACCCTTAAAGAAAGATCCGTGCCCATCGAATTTTTAACTTCAACTTTTACAGCATTCTTCAACTTTTGGATTAATGCACTGGCAAAGTTTTGCATTTTTCTATGTTCTTCTACAGTTAATGCAAGAGCACCATTTGTCAACATGTCTAAGGTTACCCCTGGACAATGACCTAAACGAGCTCTTTTTCCCATAGTTTCCATTTGAATAAGTTTTATTCTGAAAGGGGTTTCTTCGCGAATGCCTTGTAAAATATTAATGTAGATTTCTGAGGGATGTTTTTCCAAAATTTTCATGATCTCCATTGGGACTTCTTGTCTGAAAGACTGCCTACTTGTTTTCAAAACAACAAGTCTTGTTTGAAGACCAAGTTTTAATGCGCCACTAGCAAAGACTTCGCCAACTTCCTTCTTTAAATCATCACAAAAAATGATTATTTTTTCGCCTTGTTTTGCTTCTAATACACATTCTAAAGCATTCCTTGCTGATTTCCATGCTTCCATAAGAATCAACTGTCAGGTTATTTAGTAAAGAAATTAAAAAGCTTTAAAGCTGAAAGTTAGTAAGTTTGAATTTTTCCCTGTGCTAATTCATCACAGAATTTATCTATGTTTCCAAGCTCAAAATCCAATACTTCCCCTATTTCGCGTCTAACTTTTTCTAAGGAATTGTTTCCTTTCATAACTACCTGAGCAGCTGCCACTGCTGGCTGGTCTATGGGGCTTCCAATCTTGCTTAATAGCCATATATATACCTCTTCAACTTCTGGAACTTCGTCATAAACATGTTGAGCTATTCTAAAGGTTAACACATTATAGATTTTTCCAACATGACTTACAGGATTTTTGCCTGCTGCAGCCTCCGAACAGAAAGGCCTATTCAGCGATATTAGCCCATTCACTCTATTTCCCCTTCCAACCTGCCCCGAGTCTCCACTGTCTGCACTGGTGCCCAACACTGTCAGATATAAACCGCCAAGACCTCTTCCACGCATGTCTAACGTGTTGAGTTGGACATTTACACTATCAAAATTCGTGTTCTCGACCACAAATTTTTCTATTTCTTCAAGGATTTTCGCTTTTTTATCAAAGTACTCTTCTTCACTACTTATGTATCTGTCTACAAAGGCCATGGATATCGTCATATTTAAAATGTTATTGGAACGAAACCCCATTACCTTTATATCTTCACCCGATTCTGGAAACCGATCCTTAAATTCTCTAGAATTGAGAAATTGTTCTGTCTTTAAGACAATTTTTTCGGTTCTAGTCATAGGAGCATAACCTACAGCAGCTGAAGTGTCATTTGCTCCTAAAACCTTACCTTTTCTCTTAAAAATGTCGATAAGCCCAACGGAGCCAGGTTTTAGTTCTACCTGATATTTTACATGCTTTTCTGGATTGACAAAGCGCATGTTTTTCTTAAACCATTCTTTAGCTGTAGTTATGGCTATTTGTTCCACATCTATTTTTATGTCTTTAAACTCTGCTGTTGCTCTATCTCCGAAAATGAAAAGCATAGGTTGTTTGACGATTCCACCGCCAAATCTTGGTTCAGCTTCCCCAGCTACAAGCAAAGATTTGTCAACGTTATGGTGAAGTATGAATCCTGCCTTTTCTAAATATTCCTTGCTTAATCTTATGGAGATACTGTCCATCACAGCATCGCATATATAGTCTGGATGCCCTAATCCTTTTCTTTCTACAATCTCTATACGTTGCTTTTCAAGAGGCACCTGTTTTAGATCTTCTACAATTATGTTTCGCATTGCAACCCTCTCGTGGAATCTAACGTGTATGCACTGGAATAAATATATATTTTGCTGCATTAAATCTATAATAAAAAATAACCAGTGGTTATTTTGATCATAACGGGAAATCTTATCAGAAAGTTAAGAAGAGAAGCGGGGTTAACCCAGAAAAAACTAGCAGAACTAGCTGGAGTTTCGCAAGCACACATAGCCAAAATTGAAAAGGGGAAAGTGGATCCAAGACTCTCAACAGTTAACAAGATTATAGAAGTACTTGCTAAAGGAAGTATAAAAAAATGTAGAGATGTAATGACTAAAGGTGTTCTTTTCGTAAAACCAGAGGACAATGTTCTCAAAGTAAGTGAAGTTATGGTTAACCATGCAATTTCTCAACTACCTGTATTGGACGGAAACAAGGTCGTTGGAACAATAACAGAGGAGATTATAGTTCGAAATTTAGGCGCTAACATCGCCAAAGAACAGGTAAAGAAGGTTATGGGCCCACCTTTACCTATGGTTTCTGAAGAAACATCAATTGAAACTGCTCGTTCTTTGTTAGAAAAACATCAAGGAGTTTTAGTGACTGGAGAAAATGAAATCTTGGGGATAATAACCCGCTCAGATCTATTAAAAATAATAGGTTGAAAGGACTATGCTCACGCAATTGGAAAAATTTGAACAAATGGCAGCCCAAGCTATTCGACAGTTAAGAAGAGTTCCCTCTGAAGAAGTTTTAGTAGTTCATCATGACGATGCTGATGGATTGTGCTCCGCTGCCATAACTAAAGAAGCCTTAGGGCGTGAGGGAATAAAAACCAAAACCCTTTGCCTAGAGAAAGTTTACCCTGAGGTAGTTGAAGATTTACACTCTAGTAATGGAAAAACAATTTTTTATGTAGACATAGGCTCATCTCATGCAGATTTTATATCCCAATGTAATAAAGAAAGAAATTTGACAATAATATTGGATCATCATGATCCTAAAGCGGCTGAAGATCCAAAAGTTTTTGACTTAAATCTGGAACATTATGGATTTAAAGGCGAAACAGATTTTTCTGGAGCGACATGTTGTTACTTATTTGCAAAAGCCTTAAACAAAAACAATTTAGATTTGAGTTATTTAGCCTTAGTGGGAAGTTGCGAGATTCCTAAAGGATTTTCTGGATTAGACAAACTTGTTTTGGAAGAAGCCCTAAATGAAAATGTAGTTCAGCAAAAAGGCAAGGGTTTCGAAATAACAAAATTTAAGACTCGCATAAATACGCTTTTTTCAAAACTTCAGATTCTCGGAGCCGTAGGGTATTATGAAGGGGGGCCTGAAATTGGTGTAAACGCGTGTTTAAAAGGTTTTAGCAAAGAACTGGAAGAGAAAATTAATGTTTTAGAGACTAGGCGAAAAGAGGCGAATCGACGTCTGTTGGGAAGGCTTTATCGGGAAAGGCTTAATGAAACAGAGCATATTCAATGGTTTGATGCTGGAAACATGTACTCTGGCATGGGTACAAAGGTTATAGGACAATTTTGTTCTTTTATTTCTTATCAAGCTCGTTTAGTAAAGCCTAACAAATACATTTTAGGATTTATGAATGTACCACCAGAGATTCCAAAATGGGGAAGATTGAGTGAAAGGTTTGTAAAGGCTTCTGTAAGGGTGCCTAAAACTTTACATCCACTAATAAACGAGGGAAAAATTCTTGGAGCAGTGAACCTTTTGGTGGAGGCTTCAACAGATTTTGGTGTAGCAGATGGTCATCAATATGCTGCAAGTGTTGTAGTGCCTGTGAAAAAGAAAATGTTATTAGTGGAAAATGCTGAGAAGGCTGTCTCTAGCTATCTTTCTTAAAATCCCGCTCTTATTGGATTTCTAGGTTTCATAATTTCTCTTAAAAAAATTGTTGCATACGAACCACGGTAGAGGGTAAAGCATAATTTTACAAATTTTTTTGAAGGATTGGCAAAATCTTTACTTATTTTGCAAAGAGAATAATTTCTTAACTCCGTTAATGCTGTCCGCAACTCTCCTTTTACGCTTATCTCTGGAATTGAACGAATTTTAAACTGTTCTTTAGAGACGCCTTCTTTTTCCAATATTTCCTTTTCGATTCTTCCTTGAACTCCTTTAGAGAGAGATTGTTTAAAACCAACTATCGGAATTGCAAGGCGCATTCGTCCCTTTTTTACTGCTTGATTTATGTCGCTCAATTTCTGCGAACTTACTATTGTGTACATCCTTATCATGGGTAGTCCGGAACGTTCCACGTTCACAACATAATCGCCGACATCAACATTATTCAATGGTAATCCATGTGCTATTCTACTGCTTAGAAACTTGTTAAAAAGGTAAGCCTGATAAGCTTGGGGAAAGAGTTGACGAAGCTTTATTGGCAGCCTTCTGAATGCACCAACAAAATCTTCTGGTTTTTTTGCCAAATGTTTTAACATTAATCGTTCATAATGGAGCTGTTTCGGAAACTTTCTTAATGCCTTTCTGAAATTCAGATCTGATCGGAGTTCTTCTCTACACTTTCTTGATTCTAAATGTTCAAAGGAACTCGGCTTAGCCAGAAAAAGCATGATAGCCTTCTTGAAGTTTCCTTGGATCAATGCTTTTCCCACTAAATGTGTTATGGGACGGATAGTTCCGAAGCGTTGATGACCGAAAAAGTTTGGAATCCCCCCTTTAGTGTTTAGTTCCTCTAGAGTTTTTGTAATTCTCTTTTCAATTATTTCTTTCGAATGACTTACAGCACGGATAGTAATGTGAAAGTTATTTCCTAAAAGAAAATAAGGCGAAATCTTTGTGCGAAAATATTTTATTGGTCGAACTTTAATATCCTTAACCTTTATCTTTCTGACGTCTTCTGGCGTTACGTCTTCAATTGTTATGTGTTGAGCAGTAACTGCTTTAGCGTCTTTTATGCCTGCAATTTGGATTTTTCCAACATTAATTTTTAGTTGATTAGCAATTTCTCTGAGGGCTAGAAATGTGTCCCAGTTTCGCTTAATTAACACACACAATAAATGTCTTTCTTTGTTAACCGCTTTAATTTTCTCATAACCCTTACTGGGGCATATTTCAGCTTTTAAACCATTTACAAGAATTTCTTCAACAGCGAAGTCTTCGATGAACTGTTTAATAGTTCCGCCTATGCCTGAAGAGTGACTTGCATAAACTTCTATCCCCATTGATTTTTCTAATTTAGGCACAAACAATGAAGCATACCTTCACCTATAATAAGAGAAGTTTACCCGTTATCTTGTCCACTTTTTCGCTGGGTGCAGGGCCTATTCCCAAGCATGTTACAGTTCCAGGAGGTATTTCTGTCAATCCTCTATCAGTTATTAATGAGTAAGGTAAGGTCATCTCTTTCGCTTGCTTTTCTAGTTCTAAAAGTTCTTTTTGGCTTTCCACTTTGACAGCTATTTTACATTGTCCTTCAACTATCCAAGCTTTCCACCATTTAGGATGATGTTTACGAGCTTCTTCAGAGGCGGAAACGGCTGCGTGACCTGCTTGGGCCGCGATCTTGCCTTTGCTCAAATGTAAATCTGAACGAAACACAAGAACTTGCTTGTAACGAAACTCCGACATAATGCATCTATCCTCTCTTACCTGTTTGCTAGGTTTTAAGGATTTGCAGAAAAGTATAGAAAAAAGAAGTAAAACAGTGCAGCTAATATTTGAGGTTTTGGTAAAGAACGCAAAAGGGAACTACCTTGAAAATCTATATCCTCTATGTCCTTCACACTCTTACCAAAACCTAGTTTTATACAAAAACTGATAGCTTCGTCTATTTTATCATCTGACAAAGCATTTAGCATTTTTCGCAATTTTAACATAACCTTCATATCAAAACCCAACATTTTATTGCAGAGTTTTTGGTAGTTGCTCAAAAATTTTGAAGAAAAATCTTTCCTTTTTAAAGCTTCGTGAGCTACTGTTGCAGCGATTCTTGCACAGTTTAATCCAAAAATTACGCCGCCTCCTGTTGTAGGTTTGACTTGAGAGGCTACATCTCCCACAGCGAGAAAACTGTTAAAATATGTTTTTGGGATGGGGCCTCCGATGGTTATGGGGTGAAACACTGTGCCTAATATTTTTGCTTTACCAAGTTTTTTCGATGCTGTGGGATGTTTATGCATAAACCTTTGCAAAAAATCCTTTGGATTTCCGATACTTGTTGCTAGCCCTATTTTTGCCTTTGAATTTTTTCTTGGAATGAGCCATGCATAAAAACCTGGAGCATATTTTTTTCCTAGAAAAACTTCTACCATATCTGGTTCAATGTCTTTAACATTTTCTATATTTACTTGCACGGCGTTAACAACCATGCGAGAATCAAGCATTGTCAATCCTGTTTGTCTTAAAATTCTCGATGAAATTCCTTCTGCGTCAATGATGATATTAGCTGTGAATTTTCTGGTTTTTTCGTTTTGATTTACTTTTACACCTTTTACGACATTGTTTTCAATAATTAAAGATTTAACTTGTGATTTCAAAAAATATTGGGCTTTAGCGTTTTCAGCTATATTCGCAAGATATTTATCGAAAAGCTCGCGATTTACGGAGCAAGTTACAGTCTCAGCGAGTTCTACCGTTAATTTTTTACCTTTCGGAGAATGGAATATGGCGCCTTTAAATCTGTTTTCAACAATTCCTTTTGGGAGTTTATGTAACCCCAGCTTTTTTAATCCTTGAATGCTCAAATGTCCAGCACAATGGCATGGAACCCCGATTTCGTTGTGTTCTTCAAATACTGTTACTTTGGCGCCTAGCCTTGCAAGGTTGAAGGCTGTAAATGAGCCGCAAGGTCCTCCTCCAACGACTATTATGTCTGAAGCTTCACTCATGTAATGCACACTAATAGTGGTTGCGTAATTGTTGCCGTTAGGTCAATAGTTCTACTCTTCTTTTTCCGCGAGCCAAAGAAGTGGTTCTTATTTTTCCGCCAATTTCTAAACGCATAAGCTGCTCATTAAAATCTTTAAAGCCTAAATCTTTGAATTCTTCATTTAACTCTTCGAAAAGTTCTGTATCCGTCATGGCTCCCTTCTTTTTTAGAATTTCTAATAAGACATAGTTGGTTGGATGCGTTTTCCAAGTTTTAATGGGCATGTATGCAAGCTCCTAAGCAACTGGTGTTGCTGGTTTTTTCACCTGTCTAATCTGTCGCATAAAACCTTTATACCACTTCTCCATATCCGGTGTGATTGAGGGCCCTATTCTCTTCATTGCTTCTTGAAAATCTTCCATAGAGACTTCCTTTGCGTTGATGTCTCTTCTTAAAGCGTGCATGGCAGCTTCTCTGCAAAGAGCCTCGATGTCTGCGCCAGAATAATATTTAGTCATTTCGGTAAGTTGAGTTAAATCTACATCTTTAGATAAAGGCATGTTTTTCGTGTAGATTTTAAATATTTCTAACCTGCTCTTTTCGTCAGGTTCAGGAACATATATTAATCGATCAAACCTGCCCGGGCGGAGTACTGCAGGATCAACTATGTCAGGTCTATTAGTAGCTGCTATAACAACTATATCTTCCAAGGTTACTATTCCATCCATTTCCGTTAACAGTTGACTTATTACCCGTTCGGTTACTCCGCTGTCTGCGAAACCTAGCCCTCGGCGAGGAACGAGCGAGTCAATCTCATCAAAGAAAATTACAGCTGGAGCAGCCATTCTCGCTTTTCTGAAAACTTCTCTAATGGCTTTCTCAGACTCGCCAACCCATTTAGAGAAGACTTCTGGGCCTTTAATTGTTATAAAGTTAGCTTCGCTCTCTGTCGCCACTGCCCTTGCCAACAAAGTTTTGCCACAACCAGGCGGGCCATAAAGCATAATTCCTTTGGGAGGCTTTATGCCAAGCTTTTTGAAGATTTCAGGATTTTTAAGTGGCCATTCCACGGCTTCTTTTAGTTCTTGCTTTACTTCTTCGAGACCGCCTATGTCATCCCAATGCACTGTAGGTACTTCTATGTAAACCTCTCGCATTGCTGTGGGCGTTACTTCTTTGTATGCATTTATGAAATCTTCCATTCTTACCTCCATTTTTTCCAGAACGCTTGGAGGTATGCGTTCTTCTTCTAGGTTTATTTGTGGTAGGTATCTCCTGAGGGCTTTCATAGCTGTTTCTCTGCATAAGGCAGCAAGGTCTGCGCCAGTGTACCCGTGAGTCATCTCTGCTAATTTTTTAAGGTTCACATCCTCTGCAAGAGGCATTCCACGGGTATGTATTTGAAGGATTTCGTATCTTCCCTGCTTGTCTGGAACTCCAATCTCAATTTCTCTGTCGAACCTTCCAGGTCTTCGAAGGGCCGGGTCTAAGGCTCCAGGCCTATTTGTGGCGCCTATTACGATAACATTTCCTCTTCCAGATAAACCGTCCATCAAAGCAAGGAGTTGTGCAACCACACGTCTTTCTACCTCGCCTGTTACTTCTTCTCTTTTTGGTGCAATGGCATCTAATTCATCTATGAATATTATGCTTGGCGAATTTTGTTGGGCTTGTTGGAAAATTTCTCTTAGTCTCGCTTCGGATTCGCCGTAAAACTTGCTCATTATTTCAGGTCCATTTATGGAAAAGAAATTAGCTTCGGATTCGTTTGCCACAGCTCTGGCCAAAAGGGTTTTACCACATCCTGGTGGACCATGAAGTAGAACCCCTTTTGGAGGTTCTATGCCAAGCCTTTGAAATAGTTCTGGATGTCTTAGGGGAAGTTCAACCATTTCCCTTACTCTTTGTATTTCTTCATGTAATCCTCCAATGTCTTCGTAGGTTGTTCGCGGTAACCCCCTTCCTTCCGGGGCTGGTTCATTTAGTATGGTTAATCTTGTTTCTGCGGTGACTTTCACTATGCCGTGAGGTCTGGTTTTTGTTACAGTGAAGGGTATTGCATGACCGAGCATCATAACAAGAGTTGTGTCTCCTTCAACAAGGGTTCTTTCCATTAGGCGGTTTCTAACAAAGTTTGTAAAATCTTCATCTACGTTTAACCGCATATCAACTGGAGCTAGGGTTATGCTTAGGGCGTTCTTTACTTTGGCTGGGCGTACTATAACGTACTCGTTTATGGCTACGCCTGCATTCTTTCTTGTAAAACCATCTATTCTTATAATGTCTCTATTTTGATCTTCGCTATACGCTGGCCATGCTATTGCTGAGGTTGTTCTTTTTCCAACGATTTCTATAACGTCGCCTGCTGAGATACCTAATTTCTGCATTGTTTTCTGGTCTATGCGGGCTATTCCTCTTCCTACATCTCTTTGTCTCGCATCTCCGACACGAAGTTGAACTTCACTCAATTAGAATCCTTCCGTTTTATACATAATACGTTCCGACACAAAGTTTCAATCCTATATAAATGTTTAAATCACGAATTAAGGTTATCTGCTTGTTCTACGAACCATGACAGATTGTATCTGGCTTATATCTTTTATTCCTTCAAGTTTCTTTTCTAGTTCGTCTAACAAGCCGCTTTTGTCTTCTGGGAATTTAATGTGTGCTATTAACGCGTTTAATCCAAAGGCTATAGGTTCTTCTCCATATCCGTAAATCGATGCAAACTCTGGCAAAGATGCCTCGATCTTTTTTTTCAAATCTTCAAAATCTACAGTTATATCTATTGGAAATATTTTGTAAGAAACAACGACACTGCCCATTTTCATCCCTCCTTTTCCTATTATTATGGTCCGGTAAAGCCGCATTTTGGGCATTTGTACGGACGACCAAACTTTCTACATTTTTGGCAACGACGTATGAGAATTTCCCCACAGTTGGGGCAGAAGAATTTTGTGGATTCAGCTCCAGGCAGTATTGTTTTACCACAGCTGGTACATGTTACTAATGTTAATGTTGATGTTCTTTCAGTCATCTATATTCCTCGATGATGGTTCTGTAATTAGCAAGCTTGCTTATATTTTCTATGCTTCTCTCGCAAGTTTATTATTACAGTTTTAAGCCTAATATTTAGAAGGGTAGACCTTTTGGGTGTAAATCTCCGCGATCTCGTTCCTAAAACAACTGTTAGGCTTGAGGATTTAAGTGGAAAATCCATTGCCATAGATGCTTACAATGCCCTATATCAGTTTTTAGCCATAATTCGCCAGCCAGATGGTACACCATTAATGGATAGTAGTGGAAGAATAACAAGTCACTTAAGCGGTTTACTCTATAGAACAAGCAATTTAGTGGAAATGGGTATAAAGCCCGTATATGTTTTTGACGGAACCCCGCCAGCGCTTAAAGAGGCAGAAATAAAGAGGCGAATGAGAGCCAAAGAAGAAGCTCTCATCAAATATGAACAAGCCTTGAAAGAGGGAAGAATTGAAGAAGCACGTATGTATGCACAATCAACTTCCCGTTTGAAGGATTATATGGCAGAAGACAGTAAGAAACTCTTAAAATTGATGGGTATTCCTTGGGTTCAGGCTCCAGGTGAAGGAGAAGCTCAAGCTGCCTATCTGGTCAAGCGAGGAGACGCAGATTATTGTGCAAGTCAAGACTATGATAGCCTCCTTTTTGGTGCACCTAAGCTTGTGAGAAATTTGACAATTTCTGGTAAGAGGAAACTTCCAGGAAAGAATGTTTACATAGAAGTTGTACCTGAGATCGTGGAATTGGAAAAATTATTGAAAGAATGTGAGATAACTTATGAACAGCTTGTTGATATAGGAATCTTGATAGGAACAGATTTCAATCCAGAAGGTGTAAAAGGATTAGGTCCCAAAACAGCCTTGAAAATAATAAAGGAACATGGAAGCTTAGAAAAGGCGCTGCCCCATTTAAAAAATGTAGAGTTTCCAGCAAACCCTCAAAAAATTAGAGAGATTTTTCTTCATCCAAAAATTACAGACAACTATAAAATAGAATGGAAGCCTCCAGACGTTGAAGGAGTTATATCTTTCATTTGTGGAGAGAGAGATTTTTCAGAAAATCGCGTGAGAAAGACTTTAGAAAAGATGCAGAGAGGTATAACTAAGCTTAAAGGTAAAACGACATTAGAAAAATGGTTTAGGTAAAGTCGGTGAAACGATCTGACAACATACATAAGTTTTAATTGAGAAAGTGTATTACCTATAAATCTTCAAATTGGTGAAAAATCATGGAGAGAGACCAAATTGCATTGGGCATTGACGAACTACCCACTAAATGGTATAACATTATACCTGATTTACCAGAGCAACTTCCGCCCCCGAAAGAGCCAGAAACTGGCCCGTCTAGAATGGAGTTTTTGGCGCAAGTTATGATTAAGGAATGTTTAAGTCAAGAAATGTCAAGTGAAAGATGGATATCAATTCCTGAAGAAATCCGCGAGCTCTATATTCATATGGGTAGACCGAGACCACTTTATAGGGCACGACGTCTGGAGAAAATTTTGGGATTAAAGAAAGTTAGACTTTATTATAAACGAGAAGATTTGTCACCTACTGGCTCTCACAAGACTAACACCGCTGTTGCCCAAGCTTATTACGCATTGAAAGAAGGAAAAACAACTTTAAGTACGGAAACTGGAGCCGGACAATGGGGCACGGCCCTCGCTTACGCTGCTAGTCTATTAGACCTTGAATGCGTGATTTTTTGGGTTAAATCTGTCTACGACTGGAAAGTGGATAGAAAAACTCTAATGAAATTGTTAGGTGCCAAAGTTTATTCTTCACCTAGCATGGAAACAAAAACTGGCAAAGAAGTTCTCTCTAAAAACCCGAATAGTCCAGGTTCTTTAGGAATCGCAATTTCTGAAGGTTTAGAATACGCTGAAACTCATGAAGGCTCCGTATATTGCTTAGGCTCCGTTCTAAACCACGTTCTCATCCACCAATCTATAATAGGCCTTGAAACCCTAAAACAATTTGACTTAATTGACGAAAAACCAGACTTAATAATTGGCTGTTTGGGCGGAGGCTCCAACTTCGGCGGGATAGCCTTGCCCTTTATAGGTGAGGTTTTACAAGGAAAAAGAGAATGTGAATTTCTTGCGGCTCAATCCCTCGCTGCACCCAATCTCGTTAAGGGCGAATATAAATACGACTTTGGAGACGTAGGTGAGCATACACCCCTACTCAAAATGTATACTCTTGGACATAAAATTGAAATGGTGCCCATTAAAGCTGACGGTTTAAGATATCATGCTGCTGCCCCAATTATAAGCTTGCTAAGACATCATAACATAATTAAAGCTGTGGCCTATCCCACTGATGAGAAAACAATCTTTGAGGCAGCAAGAACTTTTCTTCAGGGAGAAGGATGGTTGCCTGCTCCTGAATCCAGCTATGCAATTCGAGCCGGAATAGATGAAGCATTAAAGGCAGAAAAAGCTGGTGAAGAAAAAGTAATATGTATGAATATCAGTGGACATGGCTTTTTAGATCTAATAGCTTACAAGGAGAAACTAGAGTTAAAATAGAAACTAAGGGCTAAAATTTAAGATCGATGTCCATACTTCCCAGTTAAGGGCACGAAGGCCACTCCACCAAGATTTTCTCTCTTGATTTTTCCATTAGGACTCTTCGTAATTTTTATCAAGCTTTGGAATAGATGAACGGTTCCTACAGGAATTAGCATTATGCCATTGGGTTTTAATTGATCTGTTAGGGGTTGCGGAACGTCTGGGGCGGCTGCGGTAACAACTATGCGGTCATAAGGGGCTTTCTCTGGATACCCTATGGATCCGTCAGCATGGATTGTTGTTATCCTATCGCTATAACCAGCATCTCTGATGTTCTTTCTTGCAAACTCAGCTAGGCCTTCAATAATTTCCACAGTGTAGACGTGACCCCATTCGCTTCTTGGTGCATCGTGGGGAGCAACTATCTCAGCTATTGTAGCCGCATGCCATCCAGAACCAGCGCCAATTTCCAGCACTTTTTGACCAACCTCCAGTTGAAGGGTTTCATTCATTATTGCAACCATGTGGGGTGCTGATACTGTCTGTCCAAAACCTATTGGAAGGGGTGTGTCTACTGCGCTGTAGGATTTCATGTTTTCCGGTAGAAATTTTCTACGAGGCACTGAACGCATAGCTTTTATGATTTTTGGAGTGTGTAGAATTCGTTCTTTTATTAGATTGTCAATTAGTTTTTCCCAGTCTCCTTTCTTCACTTAAAGCACCGAAGAATAGTCTGCAAGGAGACATTTAAAAGATATGAAAAGTTAAGAGCAAATTATTTTACCGTAACTGATTTTGCCAGGTTTCTAGGTCTATCTGGGTTATGTCCTCTTTCTATCGCTATGTAATAGGCTAGAAGCTGCAGAGGGATAACATATGGTATGGGAGACAAAACTTCTGGAACTCCGTTTGGAATTTCTACATAGTCATCTGCTAACTCTCTAATTTCTGAGTCACCTTCCTCTATTATTGTTATGATGGAAGCGCCTCTAGCTTTCATCTCCATAATATTTCCTATCAAAGTTTTATGTGTGCCATCTTTCGGACATATAAAAATAACAGGAAACCCTTGTTCAACAAGGCTTATGGGTCCATGTTTGCTTTCTCCAGCTGGAAAGGCTATAGCTGGCACATAAGCTATTTCCATCAGTTTAAGTCTTCCTTCGTAGGCTGTAGCTGTGCTTGTTCCCCTTCCAAGGAAAAAGAATGTTTTGGCGTCTTTGTATTTTTTGGCGATTTGCTTAACTTTTTCTTCTTGGGTTTGAAGTATAGTTTCCACAATATCTGGCAGTTTTTCCATTTTTTCTGCTAGAAAATCCATTTCATCTTGAGAGACTTTACCCCTTTTCTTGGCGAGTCTAAGAGCAAGCTGGGATAGTACTGAAAGTTGGGAAGTAAAAGTTTTGGTTGCTGCAACGCCGATTTCTGGACCTGACTGCTGTCCAATGTAAACTCGTGAAATTCGCGTCAATGTGGAACCAATAACATTTGTTAATCCAAGAATTGTTGCAGCCCTTTGTCTGGCACAGTTTACTGCTGCCAAAGTATCAGCTGTTTCACCTGACTGGCTTACAGCCAAAATAGTGCTATCAATATTTACTGATTTTCCATGCTGTTCTACAAATTCTGAAGCTATTACCGGGTAAGTTGCTAAGAACGCAAGTTTAGAAAACATATATGAAGCTGCCAAACAAGCGTGATAAGATGTCCCACATGCCACCAGAAATACTTCATGAGCACGGTCCAGAAATGTGGTCATAAGGTCAAGGTAGTGCTCTTGTAATCGAAGAGTATTCCGTAAAGTTGCTGGCTGCTCGTGAATTTCTTTTAGCATGAAATGGGGATAACCCTGTTTAAGCGCCATTTCAGGTGTCCAATCAAGAATTTTAGGTTTTCTCATAACAAGGCTTGAATCACTAATTTTTTTGATCTCGTAACCCTCTAGGGAGAGGGTTACAAGTTCTCCATCGTTAATTATAACTGCCTTATTTGTTAAAGGCAGAAAAGCAGGAATGTCGGAGGCGCAATAAATTGAATTTTCATTTACTCCTATGACTAGGGGGCTTTCATTTCTAGCACACACAATTTTGTTTGGTTCTTTAGGCGAGATTACAGCAATGGCATAAGAACCTTCTAACCTTCTTATGGCTTCTAAAATAGCTTCCGCGAGACTTAGAGAAGGATTGGTTTTCCAAGCATGTTCGATAAGATGTGCAATTACTTCGGTGTCAGTTTTAGACCTGAAAACATGGCCTATATTTTCCAACTCTTGCTTTAACTCTGAGAAATTCTCAATTATGCCGTTGTGAACAACAGCTATTTGTCCACTACAGTCCAGATGGGGATGAGCATTTATCTGTAATGGTGCACCATGAGTCGCCCATCTTGTATGTCCAATGCCTATGTTGCCAGGCAAGTCGTCTAAATTGTGGATTTTATTGACTTCATCTATTTTTCCTTGGTCTTTTTTTATGTAAAGCTTGCCTTCATAGAGGGTGGCTTCTCCAACAGAGTCGTATCCTCTATATTCTAGTCTTTTTAAAGCCCCATGGATTATGGGTGCAGCATTTCCATCTTTAAGGATGCAGCCGAAGATTCCACACATTTCTGGGCCTCGCTCTTTAACTGTTAGGTAGGTTTACTCAAAGGTTTTTGATAGTATAAGGTTTTTTAATGGAAATTTTTCAGTTCTAAAAATTTTTTGAGAATGTTTCTAGGAAAAGAATGGCTAGTTTTGATGTGTACATTGTTATTTGGTTTAAAGCATTAGTAAAAATTTTATAACGGTTTTCTTCACTCCAAACTTTGTCTAGCCAGCTCCGCCCCCAACACCATGTTTTTAAGCTTTTGAAAGCTTACATCCCAACTTCTTGTTCTTAAACCACAATCAGGGTTTACCCAAATCCTAGAGGAATCCCCAACAATTTTTGCAGCATAGAGAATTCTGTCTCTTATCAGTTCTGGAGGCTCTACAAAATTTGAGTGAACGTCGATTACTCCCAAACCATAGTTTCCACTAAAACCATATTCTTCGAAAAATTTTATTTCCTTGTAGCTTGTTCTAATGTTGTCCAATCCGATTTGCGGATTGTCTCGATTCGCGAATTCTAGTGCTAATTGGCCGCAGTTTTGCAGTTTAGGAGCGTATTTTGCTAAAATTTTATAGTTGCTATAACAGTTGTGTAGGCTGAAAATGCAGTTAAAACCTCTTACAGTTTCGTTGAAGGCTTCAACAAAAAGTTCCATTTCTTCACTTGAAGGGTTGGTTGTGGCTGCAGGCTCATCTATTTGAATCCATTCAGCTCCTGAATCTACAAGAGTTTTTATTTCGGGTCTAATCACATTTTTGATTAAGTCGAAAAGAAAATCTTTTTTTGCTTCAAACTTTCTTCGTGTAAAATCTTGAACCTTATCAACTACTCTTTTTTCATAAAATTCGTTAAAAGTCCAGTCGACTAGTGTGTAAGCCCCAGTAAAAGGAACCTTAATTTTTCTAGTAGTGTTTTCCTTTGTAAACAAGAATTCTTCTAAATATATCGGCTTAATATATTTTGGCGGATCTATGCAAGCGGCTTTGTTAAAATATCTATAATCAAAAGATTTTACAAATCCCAAAACTTTGAAGCCTGATACTCTCCGTATAAAATGCTCATACATTTCAGATCTCCACTGTTCTCCATTAAACACAACATCTAAACCTGCAATCTCAAAAAATTTTATAGCATATTTTGCAGCCCACTCCAGTATTGCTTTTCTTCTTTGAGGTGAATTTTTGTTCTTTAGCACTTGAATAAGTTGTTCCAAATTGGCTATTCCTAATTTTTCTCCCCAACTCATCGCTTCGGCTATTTCATTTTCAGTTAGCTCATCACCTTGGTATCCTTTCACTCGCCAACTAGGTTTGGCTAAGCTTCCGATTTCTTGTGTTGGAAAAAGTTTATCCATGAAGTTCTTCCTCCAATCGTGTAGCTAACACTCGTAAGGTCTTTATCTTTTCTTTGGCTCGTTTCCATGGTAAATACTCTAAATCGCAGTTTGGGCACACAAAGATTTCCTCAAAATCTGAAAGGTAGATTGTCTTAACAATTTTTTTGGCAAGCTTCACTAGTTCATCCATATTTTCCATTAAGGAATTTCTAGCGTCGATTATGCCTAGGGCGATGCCTTTATCAAAACTATATTTTACGAGTTTTTCCATATGCGTCTCGTATATATCAACTCCTAAATGGTCTACAGAAAACTCAAGAGCTTCTGGAAGAATTTGTGTGAAGTCTCCGAAAAAAGTTTGAAGACATGTTTTTACTGATATTCCCTTGAATGTCGTATCCAAAGCTGCTTTCACCATACTAAGCTCGTCTCGAGATATGCTTTTAGAAATTGGTTGATAAACTAGTGCAGGGTCGCTTAATTGAATATATTTGACCCCTAAGTTTACTAATTTAGAGAGTTCTTTGTTTAGGATCTTTGCATATTCAAACATTAAATCGGTTTTATTGCTATAAGCTTGATTTTCAGCTAATTGGATGAAAGTATACGGTGCAGGTAAAATAACTTTCCATAAAACATCTTTAGGTATAAGCTTTCTGTAGGTTATCTCTTCCAGAATGTTTTTTTCACAAGTTATTCTGTTGGTGATTATAGGTTTTCGATAAAAGGTGTTGTTGTTAAACCATCTGGCTAAACTTCCAACATGGACTCCTTCTAATTTTTCTGTGAATGGACGAAAAAGATCTTGCCATTTAAGCATACCATCCGTTATATAGCTTAAGCCTGCTGTTATTTGGATTCTTATTACTTCTTTAGTAGCTTTTTCGAAGGCATTTTCCAGTTCTTCTCTGCTTATCCTAGCTCTATCATACGCTCTTGTAACTTCGATAAGTTCTTCTGGTCGGGGAAGAATTCCTGTAATGTAGCACTCAATAGTTTCCATTTTTGGCTCATAGACTTGTTTGTTTACCATAATAAAAATTTTAATAATAGTGTGTTCCTTTATGCCTCTGAAAGGTCATGGACAGAAAACTTTTGTTTCACGTTGAAGAAAACATGCAAAAAGTCAAAGAAATATTAATGGTAAAAGAACCGCAAAAACTCAGAATGATTCTAAATAAATTGACTTGGAAAATTTTATTATTGCTTTGTGAAAAAGAAATGTATCCCCTTGAAATAGCTAAAAAACTTGAAATTCACGAACAAAAGGTCTACTATCACATAAGAAAACTTGTTAAAGCTGGAGCCATAAAAGTTGTCCGTGAAGAAGAAAGGAAAGGAGCTACTGCAAAATATTACAAACCAGTTTCACACGCTTTTGGAATAGAACTTCCAAATGAGTATAAAACATTAAAACGCTTTTCCCTTCAAAGCATAGAGGCCAAAATCCAAAAATTTTTTGAAGAATTTATTAGTGAAGATGGCGTTTTTGAAGGGAAAATAGTTGTTGGCAGTCCTATACCCCATGGACCTTTTAAAACAAGCGCCAGAGACGGCCACTACGCTTCCCACTTAACTTTCTTTCTAGGACAATTTACTTCTTTGCCAGAAGAATTTGCAATAAAACTTGATGTTGACGTGAAAGCTGAGAAAGAAGAGAAGAACAACTTAATTCTTGTGGGGGGACCTGGTACGAACCTTTTAACACAGGAATTGAATGAGCATTTACCGATAAAATTTAATATGAAACCATCAAGGGAAGGTTTTCTTTTTGGCGGTTTAGTTTCAAGGAAAACTTTTCGTACATATAACGCAGATACTGTAGGACTAATCGCAAAGATTGTGAATCCGTGGAATACAGATAAGCGAATAATTGTTTTAGCGGGAAACAAAGCAGTGGGCACAAAAGCTTGTGTCTTAGCTTTGACAAACTTTTGGAAAAAAACCTTGAAAGAATATGATGGAAAGGCAACATTTGCTAAGGTTATTCAAGGATTCGATCTTGATGGGGACGGAAAAGTAGATTCAATAGAAATTCTAGAATAATGTAACCACCCCACTTAGTTTGGCTATAAGAAATATTCTTAATTTATGTTCTCTTTGTACTGCATTGAAGAACTTTGGGACATATTAAGCATTCCTCTGGTATTGAGGCCTCTTTTGGAATGGTGTTTAAAAATCCAAAAAAGTAAGCGCATTTTGCTGGAGAATCAAAAACTTTCGGGTATTCAGATGGTTTCACGCCTATAATTTTCATGTTTTCCACTATAACGTCAATTTTGGACATGCAATATGGGCAGGCATAGTAGCTTTGTCTAGGCACTGTAGACGAGTCTGTCAAAACCGTTGGTTTTTTGAAACTCCTTTCGCAACCTTTGTAAGGACATTTTAATTTTTGGCTGTGAGCGTGAAAGAGGCGCATTTCTACCCTCTCCATACATATCTGCAATATTAATATTTAATAAACGTTTCTGTATATCCGTACAACATAAATACAAATCCACAAAAACTAAAGATCAAATAAGAAAAGCATGAACGTTCATGCTTTTCTCCCAGAATCATAATTTGAAGCCTCGGGCGGGCCTTGATCCCGCGACCTACGGCTTACAAGGCCGTTGCTCTACCAGACTGAGCTACCGAGGCATCAAGTCGTAGTTTATTGAAATATGCAAAAACGACAACGTAAATAAAAATATTGTCAAAATTAGGTGTTAGACAGGTTTTTCAGAATTTCGGATGCTTTATTCATAATTTTCTTTTCATTTACATAGGTTAAAACCTTGATAGCATCGGCAATTGGAAACCATTTTACCCTTTCCATTTCAGAATCATGGGCTTCCATGGATCCGCCCACGAACCTTAAAAGGTAAAAATGTACTGTTTTAAAATAACGTTGTTTTCTGAAAAAACTGTAGCTAACTTCCCCGATTTTACTTACGATTTCTCCTTTCAAACCTGTTTCCTCTTGAACTTCCCTTAAAGCTGCTTCTTCAGCTGTCTCATTTGCTTCTATAAGCCCTTTAGGCAAGCACCAAATATTTCGCCTTGAAACCAGAGCCACTTCAAAATCGCCATTGGCATTTCTAAAAATAACACCTCCAGATGATACCACTTTTTTCACACTCACCGTTAACCACTATCCCCAATCATTTTTGCAATGCTGTTTCCAATAAATTAATACTTAAACCCTTTTAAAATCTTTAACCAGCAACACTTATCTTAAACGACGCAATACTTATATGTGGGAAAACAGCTTCAGAAATATTTTAGCTACAATAGCTCGAACTACAAAATGCAACTCACATCCATTTACGGATGAGGAGTGAAGGGTAAAATGAGCCTTTAAAGCTCATAATGAAACCATGCACAAGCTACATACTCCAAAGGTTCACCGAAAACGTTAAACAGACACTGCTTAAAGGCCCGACATGCTACGCCGTCTGGAGGATGGCTCGGC
>MTLU01000031.1 GCA_002010975.1 Candidatus Bathyarchaeota archaeon JdFR-07
ATGTAAGTTATGGTTTCGTTTAGACCGTAGTTTGAGGAGGCATTTACTGCAAAGTACAACGGCAATTCAGCGCTGATAAGTTCACGAGCATGATGATAGCCAACAAAGAGCACCTCAGGCTTTGGGCAAGTTATGTTTTCGTTTGTTAATCTGGCGCAGTAAATGTCATTGTTCTGCCAGCTCTTACCAATAGAGAAAACATCAACTAGATCTGGATATGTTAAATTTAGGTAAAGAAGCGTGTTGACGATTTCGCTATAGTTATGATAATGTGTCCAATCACCCCAGGGAAGAGAAAACGGCACAAAAGTCCTAGCCGCTTGAACTTGGATAGCACCTATTAGCAGTAGTGTCAACATTATTCCAGAAGTTATTCTTTTCATATTTTCTAACTTCCCTTTAATAATTGATTGTATCCTACAAATTGTAATTAAAGTTTTATCGAAACACTTTAGAGAAGAAAATTCTACCATAGAACCATTTTATTATTATGTCTGGTTTTTACCTGGTATTCTGTTAAGATTGTAGTTCACGATAGCTGGTATAATAATCTCAAGAACAATCGTAATTTCTCTTTAAGAAGCTTTCTGGTAAAAAGGAAGATTTGCAGATAAGTATGTGAAGTAGACCCTATGATAGTAGATCTAGTGGTTTAAGGCTAGATTTTAGGAGATACAACTGCGTCCTTCCTAGAGAAAAAATTAGAACAATGTATTCTGATCGGATATCTACAAATGAATTCACTTGTGGGCATGCTTTTCATCAACACAATCGACAGTGGAGCTGGAAACGTCATGTATGTCAATGTAACTTGGACGTACAAAACATATGAAATAATAATCCAAAGTCAACAAAATATAAAGCTTGATAGAGGAAAGCTAAACACCACCATTCTTATCTCTCCAATGGTATCACAATTATACAATTCAAGTTTGTTGTTGTGTCTGTATATGACGGGAAAATTCAAGATTTTGACATAACATTCAAAGCCTATCTCTACCTTAATGATTTATGCCCACCTTCAAGACTAAAGCCAGCCTATACCTTAACAGAGTATCAACTTCGAAAGACTTTCAAAGAATAACCATTCATTTTACCTAACTATTCTAATTCAATAGCTATTAGAAACTTAGTTAGCTACAAAAGTAATTGCTTAAATAATTGATCCATTGACTTTACGTTAATGCTCCCTAATTATGCTGCAAATATTTCCCTCGATAAACCATAATTATATTGAAAAATCGGATAGACTTTTTATGATATCGGGATCGTTTAAATGAATTGTAAACAAAAAGAAATTTCGGTTAAGATTATTCCAATCAATTCTTTTCTATCTAATTTTAAAACGTGACTAAAATTGGAGCTTTCAGAACTATTTCACAGTTTATTTAAGGTTTTGGCTGTTTCAAGAGTTTTTTCTGCTGTTGAGACGGAAAAAAGCAGATCATCAATTGTAGCTATCAAAGTTGTAATTTTTTTATCGCATTTTATTCTTGTAAGAACTGTCTTATCTTTTAATGATGTCTTAATCCACAGACCTTTCGGTACTTTGAAATTGTCTGGTGAAACAGCTTTGGCTACTGCTTTGGCAAGCTTTTTATCTTCATATTGCAGGAATATATCAGCTTCCAACATTTTCGCCCTTCAACTGTTTGCCAACTAAATCATTAACAATTCCAAGAAAATTTTCAATTTGCTCCAAGGGAATCTGAGCTCCGGCTGCAACATTATGCCCGCCACCATTTCCTTGACATTTTTCTGCTGCAACCTGCATAATTTCTCCAAGGTTTACGCCTTTACATGTAACCACGTCTATGGTACGTGCAGAGACTTTTGCTAATCCTTCCTCTGTCACTTGAGCATATGCAATTAACGGTTTCTCCGGATTTGGAAGATTTGTTGAAAGTATGGAGGATACTGCACCTATTATCTTGTCATCTATAAAGTCTTCGCCGCAAACCACATAGATATTTTCAAGCTCTTTCATTCTCTCTGTTTTCTCCATGACCCATCCGAGATATTTGTTGATAGTCCGCCTATACTCGGCTAAAACCTTTTCAGCTTCTTCAAGGGCTGCTTTCCTGTCACCCATGCAAATAGAAACCCCCAAACTCGGTCTGTTCATCCGCCCCGTAGCATTTAGCAAGACAGCAAATTCACGCGCATCTCTAAGGGGGGTCCAGTCTTCTTCGTTTTTTAAGGTGTAAACATGTCCTATAAGATGGGAAACTTTATAGTGTAACCCTTTAGAAAGAAGATAATCTGCCAGTGCAGAACACAATTTTCGTTTTTCTTCCTCAGAAAGATCTCTTAAAGCGCGCCATTTTTCACCATGTTTAGGTTTAATGTCTAAGCTTGCCAAAAAAGCCAAACTTTTATCTTCTTCACCGCTTATACCAGGAATGAACGGGTTAGTGGTTAAGGCCAATGCTTTATGGATTGGACGAGTTTCTCTACCAAAGAAAACAAGGTCTTTTTCAACAGTTAAAAGTCCAGCAGAAACAGCATCTTCAACTATTTTTTCATTTAGTCCTCCAAGCTTCCGCTGATCGTATTTATCTTGCAAATCTCCGAGAGCTCCAACTATTGCAATAGGGGACAGATCAACATTCATTTTGTCAATAGCTTTGGCAACGAAATATGTGATCCCAGAGCCACTGATGTCTTTTGCCCCATCTATATTGTACGAATGGGGATTAACTTGCACAACATTCGCTGTTTCATCTCCAGAAATTTGATGGTGGTCAAGAATTACAATTTTAAAATTGGAAACGTTCTCGCTTAGCGTGTTCAGATATCCACTCCCAAAATCTGTGAAGATCACTAAGTCTGGTTTGTCAGAAATAATGTCGCCTACAATTTTTTCGTCAATCCACTGAGTTATGCGAATTCTAAAACGAGCGTCAAGTCTAAAAAGCGTCTTTCCAATTATACCAGCTGCTGCAACACCGTCTGCATCTAAGTGGGAAAAAATATGAACGAAGCCATCATTTTTTATGACGTTTAAAATGGTTTTAGCGGCATATTCTATAGAATTTATGAAAGCCTCGAATTTATCCTCGTCAAATGCCATAGCAATCACGGTAAAGCTAAGAATGGAGTTGCTTTTAAAATTATATAAAGGTATGTAACTTCTCTTTTGTTGCCTTGGCTAGCCTAGAGACGCTATTTTTGGTTCATATTTCCAATTTGGAGGTAGGATACCTTCACGTTTGTAATATCTGGAGAGCTTGTGAATTCTTGCTTCAATTAGCTGGAGGGCTCTTTTATTGTGCAAATCTTTCTTGTTTTTCTCAAGGTGAACAGCTAGACGCGAAGCTTTTTTTAACAAGTTTCCCAGATCTTCTGGAATTGTGAGTGCTAGTCCAGATTCTTTAAGAATTTCGGTTATGGTTTTTCCTGTAATAGATTTAACAAGTGGAATTGCATATTGATCTCTTAGAATTACTCCTATGCGGCTCGGCGGGTTTCCGTCTTTAGCTAGTTTTATCACTAATGCCTCTACCTCTTCTGGCTGATATTTACACCAGTTTGGAGGCCTTTTACTGACCGGTCTTGTGGAATGCGATTTCCCTTTTTCCTGTTTAGGCATTCTTTACCCCTTAAACTCTGTATGAGCGATGTTAGACGGATATAAAAAGATTGTCTACACGCTATTTAAGCTTCTTATAAAATTCCGCAAATTTTCTCAGGGCTTTAGCTCGATGCGAATATTTGTTCTTTTCCTCAACATCCATTTCAGCAAATGTCTTATTGCTATTCAAAGGCCTAAAAATTGGATCGAAACCAAAGCCGTGTTTATTTTTCGCCTTCCGTGGTTCTTTTACTATCTCTCCCATAGCTTCGCCTTTAAAACATAGTGGTGTCTCTATATCTGCGTCACAATAGGCGATTACAGACTGAAATTTCGCCTTTCTATTTTCGGTCTGCTCCATAAGTTTAAGCAAACCCTCGTTGCCAATAGTTTTGTACACATATGAAGCGTAAGGTCCGGGAAAACCGTTTACGGCTTCCACAAACAACCCTGCATCTTCGACTATAATTGGCAAGTTACATTTCTTAAAAGCCTCTATAGCACTTGTTTTTGCTATTTCTTCGAGATTTTCACTTTGAATTTCTAAAGTCTTCACCCTAATCATAGCCACGGCCATCTGAAATTCGTTGAAGATTTTACGAGCTTCGTTAAACTTGTTAATGTTGTTTGTTGCAAAAAAAATTACTTTGCCTTTAAGGGAAAAATGCATCTTAAACCACTTTTTTAGCGCCTTCCGCTGAAACGCTGAAGTATTTTTCCCAGTTTAGCTGAACTACTTCTAAAATATTACCATCAGGATCGGTGAAAGTTGCTTGTCTTCCACCCCAAGGTTCCTCATGTAATCCCTTGATAAATTTAACACCTTTCTTTTTTAGTTCATTGTACGTTTTTTCCACGTTATCTACTAAAAATTCTACAGAAGGTGATAAGGGAGTTACTTTTTGCTTTTCTTTGATTTTCGGAATTAACCCGATTTCGATTCCGCCACACTCAAAACCTACATAACTGGAAAATTCATACTTCTTTTCTAAACCTAACGTTTTCTCGTAGAATTCTGCTGCCCTTTTTAAGTTAGAAACATAAAAAGTTATACCCCAAACGGTTTTAATCATTCTAGTTGCCCTCTTTCCTTTCTGCTACATATCTTCCTCTCTTTTTTATCTCGCTTATCTTATCTAAAACATTTTTTGCCGTATCGCTACCAACCACTTCTGTGTATCCATCTATAATTGCCTTAAAACATTCATCAGCAAAATCAAAATGTGTACTTTGCAATGCTCGCTTCATCAAATGTAAGTCCACTCCTTTAGCTTCAAGCTCTTTCGTCTTCTCACAAAGGCCAAAATCCACAAAGAAAATTTTCCCTTCAGAATTTAAAATCATATTCGACGTTGTCAAGTCACCATGAATAATTCCATACTCGTGAAGTCTACCAACTAATTCGCCTATTTTGAAACATATTTTTTTTCTTTTGTCCACAGAAATATTACTAAAGAGTTGTTTTATCTGTTTTCCGTCTATAAACTCCATTATTATTGTGGTTTTTTTCATATCCACCAGAAAAATCGTTGGAGTAGGCACACCAGCATTTTTTGCTTCATGCATTATTTGAGCTTCATGAGTTGTTCTGTATGTTCTAATTTGGTTATCGAGTCTTGAAGGACGGTATTTTTTGGCCAAACGTTTCTTGATTACCACCTTTCTGCCATGCCATTCTGTAAGGTAAAGATTTGCCTCAGCACCCTTTTTTATTAGAATTGGGGCCTTTACTTTATCCATGGTATTGCCACTTCTTCAAGCCGCCATTTAAGCCTGACAAAGCTTTTTTCAACTGGTGTTGTAACTCCATGACGATAGGCTAAGATCCCGGTCCAAGCAATCATGGCACCGTTATCGATGGAGAACTGTGTAGGAGCAACGCAAAAATTGGCATCATGTTCCTCTGCAATGTATTTAATCATAGACTGTAATCTTTTGTTCGCAGCAACCCCTCCAGTTAATAGAACTTCTTTTTTCTCTGTATGAGTCAATGCTCTCTCAGTAATTTCTGTTACCATGGAAAAAGCTGTTTCCTGCAAACTATAACATAAATCTTCAAGGCTATAGGTAGACTGCTTTAGTAAGTTTACTGTCGCCGTCAGCAATCCGCTTAAAGAAACATCCATTCCTTTTACTGTATATGGAAGTGGTATTAGCTTTTTACCTTTACCAGCAATTTTTTCCACCATAGCCCCAAAAGGCAAACCTGCCCTTTGGCTTAACCCTGCCTCTCTTGCAAAAACGTCTAAACAGTTTCCGAGGGCTATATCCAAGGTTTCACCAAAAACTCGATATCGCCCAGAGTCAAAAGCCGAAACAATTGTGTTTCCACCAGAAACATAGAGCGTTAGAGGGTCAGCAGCACCCGTTGTTAATTTCCCAATCTCTATATGTGCTACACAATGGTTAACGCCAACTAATGGAACATTTAGATAAGCTGCCAAAGCGCGAGCCACAGTAGCGCCTGTTCGAAGACATGGACCTAATCCCGGACCTTGGGAAAAGGCTATTATCGATATTTCTTTCAGTTTTATCTTGGCTTTTTTAAATGCTTCTTCCAAGACTTTGTCTGCAACTTCAGCATGGTGCCTAGCAGCTTCTCTAGGGTGAATTCCTCCTTTTTCTGGTATGTACGCGCTTATTACATTTGCTAGTATCTTTCCGTCAAAGTTGGATATTCCAACGCTAAAGTCATCTGCCGTGGATTCTATTCCTAAACAGTAAGATTTCTTCATCATTTTCTTTCCCAGTACATACGATGTCTTCACGATTATCTTCAATAGACAAGGCTACATGTTTTTATGTAAAATCGCATATATATTAACATACAAGAGATCAGGGACTATAGGATGCCGAAACCTAACGATCTAGAACAAAAAGCCCTTCAACTTATTGTAAATTCAGGACATGAAGGGATACTTCAATCTGAACTGTGGCATAAGCTAGGCGCAAGCAGTAGGGAAGGGTCCAGAATAGCCATAAAGCTAGAAAATAAGGGACTTATACGCCGAGAAAAGGAACTTCAAAACGGCAGATGGACTTATAGACTGTTTCCTAAAAGACTGCCTGCTTCTATGGATTCTATCGCTGACTGCCCATGTTTAATGTGTCCAGACAACTCAAGATGTGATCCATCCAACGTTATTTCACCACAAACATGCGAAAAACTTACGGACTGGCTTTTTACCATCGCTAAAAACTATCCTAAAGCCTTAGGTGACAGCTAGTTTTGCCTAAAGCTTGGATTCAAGAAAGGAAAAAAGACTATTATTACAAAAAAGCCAAAGAAGAAAAGTACCGTTCAAGAGCTGTATACAAACTTTTTCAAGCTGTTAAAAAATACAAGTTTATCGGCAAAGGTGATACTGTGGTTGATTTAGGTGCGGCTCCAGGAGGTTGGATTCAAGCTGCAAGCAAGATTGTGGGAAAAGAAGGGTTTGTTTTAGGGGTTGACCTAAAGCCTATAGACACATTTTCACGAGACAATATTCACACCATTGTAGGCAACATAAATGACGAAGAAACACTTGAACAGATTTTAAAAATACTTCCTGAAAAGGCTGACGTAGTGATCTCCGATGTTTCCCCAAACATTTCTGGAATATGGGAAGTTGATCATGCTCGTCAAATAGACTTAGCAGAACGATCCCTAGAAATAGCCTTAGACATTCTGAGACCTTCAGGAAATTTTTTCGTTAAAGTTTTTCAAGGAGATATGTTGAACGATTTTGTTGAAAAAGTTGAAAAACATTTTCGAATTGTTAAGATATTTAAGCCAAAAGCAAGTCGTGCAAAAAGCTCTGAAATGTTTGTTCTAGGGCTTTTTCTAAAGCAAGGTAGTTAGCAGCAAACATATAATTTGAAGACATAGATTAAATAGTGTAAAGGTGGAAAATGTGCGGGTTGTTGCAGCGGACTCTTCAGCAGCTATACTTAACGATATGTTTGAACCTATCTCAATTGTTTCAGCAGCAGCAGTGCTTGTGTCTCCTCCTTACAGAGAACCAAATACACATTTGGCTGAACCCATTTTCATTAACGCAGCAAATGGACACGAAGCTGTAGTGCACGAAGCTGAACTTTGCAGAGAATTATTAACTAAAGTTAAGGCCGATATTGTGCATCTAGATATGTCTTTAGGAGCAATTCCACTGGAACAGCTTTCTCCAATTCAGTTTTCCAATATGAAGATTTCCAGTAGTGCAAAACGACATCTTCTCAAGATTCTACCAAAATTGAGGAAAATTGCAGGTGAAATTGCCCAAAGATATAGAATTGAGGTTTTAGCCATTGGTAAGGAAAGCGTTCCAGTAAGAGTAGCAGAGTTAACAGCGGGAGCTCATGCCATCTTATACACCTGTGAAAAAGCTATAAAAGATAAAAAAACAACAATACTGGGCCTACCTCTAAAATGCCAGCCGAAAATAATTGACACGAAAATTTATCTGCAATCGCTTATGGCTGCAGAACACGACATAAGAGGTTATGCTGAAGACAGCCACGGTCTTTTGGAAAAGGTTAATATCACAGAAATGTTAAACCCATCGGCAAGAGGCTTCAGAGCCTTAAAAATAAAGGTTAAAAGAGGTAGATAATTGATTTTTAGTAAATATTGGAAAAGCTTTCCCACGAGAACCAAGCGATTGTTAACAATTTTAATTTTCTTTTTCATATCGTTCCTTATAACAGCTACAGGCGTATTAACACCTTTATCTCAAGAAGAAGCTAAAGCAATAAGCAAAGAGCTTAATCAAAGACGAGAATCCATAAAAGAAATGGACTTTTTTCAAAGCACTTCATCCATTTTTGGAAACAACTTTATGATTTGCTTGTTATCCTTCACGCCTATTGCTGGTCTTGTTTTTGGTTTTTTTGTACTCTATAGCACGGGAATTGTGATAGCTGCAGACAGCATCGCCTTAGGTTTTCCACCTTTTCTCGGACTCATTTCTCTTTTTTTTCTGCCCATCGCTTGGATGGAGTTTTTGGCATATTCAATAGCTTTCGCTGAAAGTGCTTGGCTAACATGGTCCATAATTAAAGGAAAGGGCAAAAATGAGCTTGCAAAAACTTGCATTTTTATTGCAATTTCTGCTATAGTTTTGCTTGCAGCCGCGTTTATTGAAACTCTTTTGATTCAAATTATTTTGTAATTTCTAAGCTAATGTCAAGAGCCTTAGCACTATGAGTTATTTCCCCTAAGCTTATGATGTCGACTCCTGTTGAGGCGTATTGAAGAAAGTTCTCTTTTGTTATACCGCCACTGGCCTCCAACAAAACTTTTTCACGAAGATGCATCTTTTTAAGTAGTCTAATCGCTTTTTCTATTTTCTTTAGAGAAAAATTATCAAACATAATTATATCAACTCCAGCTTTCGCTGCATCAATCACGTCTTCAACTTCCGTTATTTCAACCTCAATTCTCTGGCTGAAAGAAACGTTACTTTTAGCCACCTCTACAGCTTTTTTTAGATTTCCTGCAATCTTTATGTGATTGTCCTTTATCAAAACCATATTATCTAAATGTAGTCTATGGGTGTCCCCCCCTCCTACCAAAACAGCCTTTTTATCAAAATATAGTAGCCCAGGAGCAGTTTTTCTTGTACATGCAACCTTTGTTTCTAGTCTATTTTTCCGAATTTCTTCTACCAGTTTTCTTGTAACTGTAGCTATTCCACTCATTCGTGAAATAATATTAAGAAGTGTTCGCTCTGCTGAAAGTATAGTTCGAGTTTTTCCGGATATTTTAAGCAAAACTTGTAAACTGCTTATTTTTTGTCCATCTTTAACCAATGCTTGAGTTTTTAGCCCTAAACTTTCTGACAAGATAGTCGCTTCTTCAATTCCGCAAACAACTCCAGAGTCTTTTGCTATCACCTTTGCTTCTGTAACGCTTTCTTCTGGAACAATTATGGAGGTTGTTATGTCGCCTTGTCCTAGATCTTCAGCAAGTATTCTAAGCAATTTTTCTTCCAAAATTTTGTGTGGTAGGAACATGTTTTAATCTTTTAACGAATAGACTTAAAATACTTGTTTACTTGTTTACCATGGCAACTATTGTTTCCACAACTGTTCTTAAACCATCGTATTTTAAAACTTCCCTTTGAATCTCTCTAAGCCTTTTTTGAACCGTTGCTTTAAGCATATGTCTAACATTCTTCAGAAGTCTTTCCTTATTCAACTTTTCTTGTGGAATAATTTTTGCAATGCCCAAATCATCTGCTTGCTTTGCATTGCTCAATTGTTCTGTATGATTTGGCGTAGGTACAAGAATCATTGGTTTACCGTAACATAAGCATTGTGTTAAGGTTCCATGTCCAGCGCGTCCTATAACTAGATCGCAAGTTTTGAGGTATTCAAACCTGTTTGGAATCCATTTGTAAATTGTCACATTTTTGTAGCGTGCTGGGTTACTGTCCGCATTAGGATAGCCTAAGGACATAACAATTTCATAATCTTCTGGAAACCCCAATAATATCTTCCTCAAAATTCCTATCAAAAAGGCTTTTTCTCTAACAGGACCACTTAACGATACAAAAATTACTGGTTTTTCCTTTGGTAGCTGTAGTTTTTTTCGCAGTACTTTTTCATCAGGTAAATGTTCTGGTCTAGTAGGCAGGATTGGCCCGATCAGTTTCACTCTTTTTTTGTATGATTTTGGAATGTTTAGGTTTCCAGCGCATATGGTGTAAGGTTTTGGCAAGTCTGGTATTAAGAGCATGTTTCCGCTTGTCCACATTTTTCCAATGAGGGCTAACGTTACAGAATCGGCGAATCTGGCTAAACGCAGGAACCGTCTTCTTCGAGGTATTATCACTTGAAACTGGTTTAAAATGCAAATTCTCGGTATTCTCAGAATTCTTGCAGCCAGTAAAGGCGAAATGCGAGAGTCGGAAACAACAACATCTGGATTAAATTTTTCAATGCTTTCTATTTCTGCATTGATCTGCTCTAAAAGGGTGAAAGAAGCTAAAAATGGTCCTGGATTTACTGCTGTTTGTCTAAAGTCTATGGTTCCATCCGGTTTAACCTGAAAGCCTATTGGCGGAGCCTTTACAAGGGGGAGCTTTTCTTTTTGTAGATAGCTTATGCCTTCGCGATAAGTAGAAAAAAGTACTTGCGCTTTTCTTTCCAAAAGTTTCTTTGCTATAGGAATACATCTTCCCACGTGACCTAAACCAATGCCACAAGGAGCAAAATAAACACGCATAAAATCATTTCCAGCCGAGAAACTTCCGCCTGATTTTGCCTTTAGGATTTTCTTCTTCGAAAATTATAGCTTGAAACTTGTAGATTTTGGTGTTATTTAACAACCAGCAATCGGGAGGCAAACCGGCTTTAAGGCAGCATTGGCAGAGGAACTCCTCTGTATCCCAATTCCATTCTACTGGTACTTGAGGGAGAAGTAATCCTTTGAATCCGCCCCTCTCAACAATTAATCCATCTTGTCCAATCCTAATTTCTTTAGGGTATTCATTTGGTTTTTTGACCTTTATGATTTGAGGAGGAGTAAGGACACTTATTTCAAAAACTACTTTGTTAAGTTCTTCCAGCAATAAAGGCTGAAAGCGCGGATCTTGGGTGGCCGAGCTTATAGCAGAATCGATAATTGCTTCAACAAGAGGAGTTGTAGGGTAAGGAGAGCCTATGCATCCTCGTAGTTCTCTTTCTTTGTCATGTACCTTGTTTATTGTAACAAATACCCCACAAGGTTGAAAAAGCTTCTCATCAATTTTTTCGCATATTTCTAATTTTTTCCCCTTTTTTAAATATTCTTCGACGGCTTTGCGGGCGAGTTTAACTAGAAATGTTCCTTCTTTTAATGTTAGATCGAAAGGCACTTTATACTTTCACCTTCAATTATAGACACTGGTGTTTTTGTAAGAATGCTTCCTGGTTTCAGATTAAAATTTTATTGATTCTTCTTGCGTGCCCTCTTTAGTTATCAAAAGAAAGTCTATTCCGTCTCCGCTCATAATGTCCCGGCTTATAGCAGACTTTACGGATCTTATAACGAGATCTTTTGCTTCGTCTAATGTTAGGCTTGTCCTGTATCCTTCTTCAAGAACCCCCATGGCAATTTCAGTGCCTGACCCTACTACTGCATATTTGTCAGGTATCACTGAGCCAAGAATGTCCAAAACATAAAGTGCAGCTCCCTCATCATCTATTCCGCCGACAATGGTTTGCGTAATTAATGGAGCCAACCTTCTGGCGAAGAGAAGATTTGACATAAGTTTAGCTGCTGATTTTACAGATATGGGCCTTCCTACATCTAAGTTAAATAGGTTAGCATAAGCTTCAACTTCTCTTACAAGAATTTGCATATCGGAGACTAATCCTGCACACGCAGCTCCTATGTGATCTGTTATTTTGAAAACTTTTTTCCCGCCTTTACTAACAACAAGATAGCCAAAAGAAACTCTTTTCTCAGATGCTAAAATCACACCCTCAGGGAAAGTTACTCCAACGGTCGTAGCACCTGGAATCCAAAGATGTTGAAACTGTGCATCCCTTTCCATGCCTGTTCACCTTTCTCGTTGATATGCACGGGACACACTATTAAACTTAATGTCTTCTAACCTATAGATAATAATCATGCGAATTACTTTCCAATTTTCAAATCTAACCACAGAGCTAAATAGGTTTGAGACATTCTATTTAAGCTTCAAAGGAAGAGTAAGTACATGATATCTCTCCATATTAAAAAAGCTGAAGACATTTGGATTGGAGTTGCTTATGAAGGGAAAAAAATTTTTGCAACGACGTTTGCATTTACTGAGACCCATGCTTTGCGACGTTTATTGCATAACATTCCTTTCAATGTTCCCTTTCAGAAGGCTGAAGCGCCTTCTAATTTTGCTGCACTTGTTACTGATTCAATAAAAGGTATCTACGAGGGAAAAGGTCTCCACAACAATTTTTCTTTAGCTACTGAGTATTTGAGACCATATGCTAGGAAAATAATCGAAGTAGTCACATTTATCCCAGTGGGATATGTGTCTTCTTACGGGTGCATAGCCAAAGCTGCAGGTGGAAGCCCAAGAGCAGTAGGACGTGTTATGGCTACAAATCCTTTTGCACCTATTGTTCCATGTCATCGAGTTGTAAATTCTGACTTTACTTTAGGAGGTTATGGCGGTGGCTTACATGCAAAATTGGAGATTTTAAGCAGAGAAAAAAGAGGATATTCTTCTGAAAAAGAAATTAGTGTAAATGACGATAAATTGCGCGTCTTTCCAGTTGAGATTGTCTTCAGAAAATTGAAAAAGAGTAAATGTTAATTCACTGATATTTGTTAACTTGTATTAAAAGGGATGTGTCGCATGGTTAGACGTGGTCTTTACATTGGGCGTTTTCAACCATTTCATCTGGGTCATTTAGGGGCTATAAAAGATATTTTGAGAGAAGTAGATGAGCTTGTCATTGTTATTGGCAGTGCCCAATACAGTCATCGCCTTAATAACCCTTTTACAGCAGGAGAGAGAATGGTCATGATTAGGAGGGCTTTAGAGGAAGCTGGATTGGCTTACACGCGTTTTTGGGTGGTTCCCGTGCCTGATGTTCACTTGCATATGTTGTGGGTTTCCGCTGTAGAAGGTTACACTCCTAACTTTGATGTTGTATACTCTAATGAACCTCTAACACGGCGACTTTTTATCGAAGCAGGCTATGAAGTTAAGGCTATTCGTTTTCATGAAAGAAAGCTTTACTCTTCTACAGAGATTAGGAAACGGATGCTGGAGGACAAAAGCTGGGAGGAACTTGTTCCTAAAAGTGTAGCTGCGTTCATAAAAGAGGTTGATGGTGTTAATCGACTTCAGGATTTGAACAAGAGCGATAAATTGTAATCTTGTCGCCAGCTTTTACACTAAACTCTTCTGAGGCATTACCCTGATTTATGGAGATTTCCAGGAAATCGTGACTCCCAATTATCGCCAACGGTTCTCCAGGTTTGACATCCGCATAAGACGCACAAACCTTCATCTTCATTTGTCTATCTTTAAGTTCCATACAAACTACATCTCCAATCTTTAACAATTCTTTTCCACGAAAATTAGTGATAATATTTCCAAAACCATCAACATGAAGAATTTCGCCCACAACCTTGTTTTTACGTCTGAGAATTTTCGCGAATTCTGGGATAGTAAATTCATGGATTTCTGGTCCAAACTCTGATAATTCTACTCCTTTTGCCAAGTGTGCAGCTGCAGGAGCGAATATGTCTCTGCCATGAAATGTATTTGAAACTCTGGGCAACATGAGTTTTCGATTTGAGATTTCATAAATGCTTGTAATACCTTGTTTTCTTGCAGCCAAAATAAGAACACCGTTGTCTGGTCCAATGTAATAGGCCTTTTTTGTCTTAATGATTATTGGCTTTCTTTTTGTTCCTACCCCTGGATCGACCACAACGACATGAATTGTGTCTTTCGGAAAGTACGGTGCTGCAGAAGCTAACACATAACCGCCCATTTTTACGTTGAATTTCTCTATCTCATGGGTTAGATCGACAATTCTTACGTCTGGCTTTATATTCAAAATCACAGCTTTCATTTCTGCAACATATGGATCCTTTAAGCCAAAATCTGTGGTCAGAGTTATTATAGGATTTTTCATATGCTTTGAATTAATGTTTCTGCTCTTGTATTTTTTGCTCTTCTGCTTTTGCACTCTCTATGTATGCTGCAGTTACTTTTTGAAGCTGCTCTTCTTTTTTACGCTTTTTTCTAGATCGTATGTCTATTATAAGCATGAGAATATATGGTATTAGCAAATATCCCGTTGCGATGAATGGATTATGAAAAAGCGTAGCTATAGTAAACATATGGTTGTTTATTGTTCCCTTATATATTAGTAATGTATCTTGAATAAGAAACGCTATAAAAGTTAATATTAGACATACAAAGAACTGGACAAGCACGCTTCTTTCTTTTCCAAGAATCACAGATGGAATGGCCGAGGATAGAACAAAAACCCATGCAAAGGCATATATGAACACAAGGACGTTCACTTTCGAAGATAGCCAAATAGCTCCCGAGGGCCAAAAAAGGCCAATGTAGGAAATGACAGATACAACAGCTACCTGTGTGAAAAGCTGATAGCTAACCATCAAAATCCAAGCAACTGAAATGTATAGAGGAGTTGCTATGGCTGCCTTTCCCAAACTAAATACCTCTTATACTAAAGAATAAGGAATCTCATATCTTAAGTTTTACGCTACTCTGCTTTATTCCAAACCAATACCAAACACGCTAAAAATAAGGAAAGGCTTATTCGTTAAGGATGCTCATCCTGTTTGAACATACAAAGGATGCTTGATATGCTAGAAAAGACAACAAATGAAAAACAAACCACTAAAAACATTGCTTTAACAGCATGCTTCACAGCACTATATGTAATTTTATCTTTTATACCCCTATCGCAAATAATAGGTTGGATGGGAAAAACCATCACTGCAGCAACAATTCTTGCACCCATCATAGGTATAATAATTGGACCATATCTTGGTTTACTTTCTTCTTTTTCCGGTGGAATTTTGGCACTTTTATTTAACCTTTCTTTTTCTCTGCCGAGCCTAGTGGCAGGGGGTGTCGCTTCATTGTTTGGTGGTTGGCTTTCTAATGGAGAACGTGGTCTTTGCATATTCACATATTTTTCACTACTATTCTTCTTTGGTTTTTATCCCTTTGTGGGTCCTGTTTGGCTTTATCCTCCTTTAATGTGGTTTCAAATAATTGGCTTTCTGATCCTAATTTCACCTTTGCAGTCCAAGGCTTTGAGAAATCTACGCTCTAAAAATAACGCCAATTTGACCGCTACTTTTTTCCTACTTCTCCTTGTTTCAACTTTGGCAGGTCAGATTGCTGGATCTTTAGCTTTTGAAGTTATTTCTTGGCCCGTTTTTATAGCAGATATAACCGCATGGAAAGCTGCGTGGCAATTATTAACTTACATATATCCAGCTGAACGCCTAATCATAGCGCTGTCCGCTACTTTTCTTTGTGTACCTATTCATAAGGTTCTGCAGAACGCTAATTTGCTTAAGAAGAAAACGAATAATCGTCTCCTCTAAGGATCTCCATAAATATGCATTGATTCTTTGGCATCGCCATATCTGTGAAACTATATGTGTTGTCATCAAAGTCCACAGGAGCATCTCTAATTAACACAACAGGGGTTATTTCGGCTGCTTCACCCATGATTAGATGGGCCGCGGAAGCTAAATCATCAGCAACAGCATGTCGCGTAACTGTTAAAGGTTTACCGTAAATGTCTTTGTTTGTTCTAAAATCTTTTATAGGCTTGAAGCCGGCAACAGCCAAAGCGAAACCAGTGGTGCCCATTCGAAGGGGAATTAAACCACTATCCACAACTAAAATTGCGATATTCTTGCCTGTTTTGTGTCTTATTTTGCTTCGAATTTCTTTCACGAACCCTTTAAGATTATGTGGCCAAAAAACCACATAGCCTTCTGGAGCGTTCTTATTGTCTATTCCTGCATTAGCAGTAAAAACCCCATCTTTCAATGTGAGTACAGCCTTTTCTACTCCACCATATATCTTATCTGATTCACGTAAAATTAGTTCTGCATATTCTGGTTCTAAAGAAAAATGTTTCGCTAGTTCTAGTGCTTTCTCTGAAGGTTTAACATTCTCTAGTTTAACCAAGCGTCCTTCAGCGTAAGCTATGATCTTCGAAGTCAAAGCTAAAATATCTTTATCTTCTAATTGTAAATTTTGTTTCTCTAGAGACTTAAGAATAACATTCACAACGTCATCGCCCGTTTTGATAATTTCTGTTTTGACCGCGTATAACTTCAACTTTTATCCTCCATGAATTACGGGTATCAAAAGTATTTCATCTCCTTCTTTCAATATGGTTTCCAATCCTTTAAGTACGCTGATTTCTTTTCCATTTACTAGAATCAAAGCGTTGGGTCTAGGGTCGTCAAGTTCAGGATCAATTAAAACTTTCTCCAGTTTGGGCAATTTTCTGCCGAGTTCCTTAAAAATTTCCTTTAGCATAATATGACCTTTAATTTCAAGGGTTATTTTGTCTTTTTTAGAAAAGTTTCGAAAAGAACCAAGAAATTTTACAGTTATAACCATGTTAGTATTCTCCTATTTTTACAAAACAACCATTACACAAACATCGTTGACGTTTGTTCCAGTTTGCCCGGTGAAAATCAAGTCTTCCATTTTTAAAAAAAAGTTGTAAGAATCATTTTCAGCTAAATATTCTTCTGAAACTAAACCTCTCTTAGAAGCTCTCTCTAGGCTTTTCCCATCAATAATTGCTCCTGCGGCGTCTGTAGGCCCATCTACTCCGTCAGTGCTCATAGCAGCTAAAACTGCTCCATTTATGCCTTTAATTTTTGGTATAGCCGCTAAAGCCAGTTCTTGATTTCTTCCTCCTATGCCTTTTCCGATGACTGTTACAGTTGTTTCTCCACCAGCAACTATTGCAGCAGGATTTCTAAGCGGATTTTGAGAAACATGTATTTCCTGAATTATTGATGCCATCATAACCCCGACGTGTCTTGCTTCTCCTTCTAATGTTGTTGTTAACAAAAGAGTGTTTAGCCCCTTAGATTTTAGATAATTATAAGCTGCAAGACTAGCAGTTCTATTGTTTCCAACAACTACATTGAAAACTTTTCGAAAAATCGCGTCGTCTGGTTTAGGTGTTTCAGAAATGAGACCTTTCTCTCCATCAGAAAGGACCTTTCTTACAGATGCTGGAGCTTTTTCCCATAGGCTGTATTTTTTCAGAACCCTTTTGGCATCTTTAAAGGTAGTCGAATCGGGAACTGTGGGACCTGAAGCAATAAACTCTAACGGGTCTCCGATAACATCGGAGAGGATAAGGTTCAAGATTGTGGCAGGGTAAGTTCTTTTTTAAGTTCTTTTTGCAAGCCAGCCTCCTTTGATGTTAGAGATATGTTTCCTCACAGTATTGATTTCGTTTATTGTAGCACCAGACTTAAGAAGCATATCTGTAATTTTCTTTTTGTCAGCTAACGAAATCCCCTCTCGTGGTAGGGGCATAAGACTTGAACCACCGCCTGAGATTAAACATATTACTAAATCATTTTCTTTTGCAGTCTCTACAAGATCGATAATACCTTGTGTTCCTTCTACGCCAGCCTTATCAGGAATAGGATGGCTGGCCTCATGAAGCTTTATAATTTCGGTTTTTGGAGTATATCCATACGGAACATTAACGATACCGTCTTTTATGCGGCTGCCCAGAATTTGTTCTAGAGCCTCAGCCATTGAACCGCTTGCTTTGCCTCCACCTACCACATAGATGTTCTTAAAATTGTTAAGTCTGAACATGTAATCCTCTACCAAAAGCTTCGAGTTTTTCAAAAGAATTTTTGACCTGATTATCTGTTTGGGATCTACAGCCTTCAAGGCATATTCAAGACTCGAGAGAGCCAACATTCTGGCTTTTCTGTTAAGAGAGGTTTCACCATTTTCTATGAGAATTTCTTTGTTTTTTATGGCTGCCATGGGATGATTCATTGTAATTCACTTATTTGCTGCGTAAGTGTAATAAGTCAACGTTAATAAAGAATTTTGCAAGTTGAATTTCGGTGAATTTGCATGCAAAAACCAAAAGTTTATGTAACACGTGAAATTCCAGAAAGAGGCTTAAAGATAATCAAGGAACGTTTTGAAACTGAAGTTTGGTCTGAATATGCTCCACCCCCAAAAAATGTGATTATCGAGAAAGCTAGAAATGTGGACGCATTAGTTTCACTTTTATCTGACAAAATTGATGCCGAAGTTTTTGACGCTGCGCCAAAACTGAAAATAGTATCACAGTTAGCCGTAGGATTCGACAACATAGACGTCACAGAAGCCACAAAAAGGGGGATATACATAACTAACACTCCAGGCGTTCTTACCGAAACAACAGCAGATTTTGCTTGGGCTTTGTTAATGGCCGTTGCGAGACGTGTTGTTGAAGCAGACAAATATGTGCGCACAGGACAGTGGAAGGTAGGTTGGCATCCTAGTATGCTTTTAGGTAGAGATATTTATGGAGCAACAATAGGCATAGTAGGTGCAGGGAGAATTGGACAAGCGGTAGCCAGAAGGGCTAAAGGTTTTAACATGAAAATACTTTATTACGATGTTATTTCGAGAACAGAATTAGAGAAAGAATTAGGTGCAAAACGAGTAGATTTAGACACTCTTTTAAGAGAATCAGATTTTGTAAGCATTCATGTTCCATTAATGAAAGAGACTCATCACCTAATAAATGCTGAAAAGCTTAAACTTATGAAGAAAACAGCTTATCTAATAAACAATGCACGTGGACCAGTGGTTGATGAGAAAGCATTATACGAGGCTTTAGAAGAGGGAAAAATTGCTGGTGCCGGGCTCGATGTTTTTGAAAAAGAACCAACACCCGCGGATAATCCTCTGCTTAAGCTAGACAATGTAGTTGTAGCTCCACACATTTCAAGTGCAAGCCATGAAACACGTTCCAAAATGGCCGAGATGGTTGCAGAAAATCTGGTGGCGTTTTTTGAAGGGCGACAACCACCTAATCTTGTAAACCCAGAAGTGATGAAAGTAAAACCTTTATCTAAAATTATCTAACATAAATTTAAAATCAGTTGCACTGCAATAGTTAAATACTTCTTTTTTAAACCTTTTACATTCTACTCTGAGTTTGATGGTGATTTAAGTGAATTCCATCTATGCTGATCGCATGAAAAATCTGGGAACCGAAACAGCCTTCGAAGTTCTTGCAAAGGCTAAAGCTCTTGAAAGGCAAGGCCGAGAGATCGTGCATTTAGAAATTGGTGAACCTGATTTTGATACTCCAGAAAACATTAAGAAAGCTGCTGTAAAAGCTCTCTATTCCGGTTACACACATTATACTCCTTCCGCCGGAATTCCAGAGTTGAGAGAAGCCATTGCAGAATACATTTCTAAAACTAGGGGAATAGAGGTTGATCCTGAAGAAGTTGTTATAACTCCGGGTGCAAAACCCATCATGTTTTTCAGTATTCTAGCATGTGTCAACACCGGGGAAGAAGTCCTTTATCCTAATCCAGGTTTTCCCATATACGAATCTGTAATAAATTTTGTTGGAGCTAAACCTGTGCCTATACCGCTTTTAGAAAAGAATGATTTTAGATTTGACACAGAGTACGTTAAAGAAAAAATAACAAAAAAGACTAAAATGATCATTTTAAATTCACCAGAAAACCCGACAGGCGGAGTGTTAACAAGGGAAGATTTGAAAACTATAGCTGATTGTGTCTCTAATAGAGATGACATCATCATATTGTCAGATGAAGTGTATAGCCGAATAATCTACGAGGGAGAACATGAAAGCATATCCTCACTTGAAGGAATGAGGGAAAAAACCATAATTCTTGATGGTTTTTCGAAAACCTATGCCATGACTGGGTGGAGGCTTGGATACGGTGTTATGCGGAAGGATTTAGCTCAAAAAATTGCACAGCTTATGACCAATTCAAACTCTTGTACTAATGCTTTTGTTCAAATGGCTGGAGTTGAAGCCTTAAAAGGTCCCCAAGACGAAGTTACTAAAATGGTAAAAGAATTCAAAAATCGAAGAGAAATAATAGTTTCAGGTTTAAATGAAATTAAAGGTATAACATGCAAAAAGCCTCGCGGAGCCTTCTATGTTTTTCCAAATATAGTTGAAACAGAGATGGACTGTCGTAAACTTTCTGATTATCTGCTTAACGAGGCTGGAGTGGCCGTTTTGCCAGGAACGGCTTTCGGAAAATATGGCGAAGGCTATTTGCGTCTTTCTTTTGCCAACTCTGTAGAAAATATTAGGAAAGCTTTAGAGAGAATCTCAAAAGCTATAGAAAAAATGTGATTCTTTAATCTTCTACTTTCTCCCCTGTCATAGTTGCAACTATATCTGACGCTAACTGTACTAGAGCATCTGCTTTCTTAATTGCTTGCCTTCCATCTACATCACCCAATTGCGCCATTTGCTGAACCATCATCTCTATTTCCATTAAACACCTTAAAACAGGATCTTTTACTGTTTGTGTTTGCTGTGCAACTTCTCTTATTATGTTTTCTATAAATGCAGGTTCTCCAAGACTGTAATAGATTGCGTTCCGCGCTTTCCGTATAGCCTCTAAGACCATACTTGGAGCCATGTAAGGCATTTTCCTTGCTGCTTCTAGCTCGGCTTTCGCTTCTCGCAAATATCTGAGCGCCCATCCCTTTCTATATGCGTCCATCATGGTTCAACGATCCTTCATTGCAGCTTTTAATGACAGATAGAGTTTTAAAAGGTTATCCACTTTCTGTATTTTTAACTTGTGAAGATGAAGGTTGCAATCTGGAAAAGACGTTTGTTATGTAACCTGCAATTTTATTCCTGACTTTAGGGGTTGACCCTCTAATAAGGGTTTGAACAATACGCTTGTTATGTTCAAAATCGTTTGAAAATTTGTCGGGAAAACGTCTAACAAGCTCTCTAGCTACGCGTTTAATATGTTCCGTTCGCACACTTCCCAAGGTTATGCCACCAACTCTCTTCCAGTATCCCTGTCATCTTTCAGCATCATAGCTGAAAAGTAAACACTCATAGACAACAACACTAATTTAACTTTACTCCGAAAAAATTTTCAAAGTTCGTAACTATTTGCTCGGCGGCTTCGGAAGCATCCATCCCTTTAATTTTGGCAATAGCCTCGACAACTGTTGGGATAAAGGCAGGAGTTGTTCTCTTCCCGTTAAAAGGCGATCTGAAAAAGCGTACAGGTCCATCAGTTTCTGTAAGTAGATTGGTTAACGGTACTCTCCTAACAACCTCACGTATTCCATTAGAATAGAGGGTAGGTGCTCCTTCAGTAATATAATATCCGTTTTGAACAGCCTTCTTTAAAGCACTAATTGGGTTACTAAACCAGTGTAGGAGGATTCGCTTAACGTTGTATGAGGGAAGCATTTCAACAATTTGCGCCGTTGTGCCACGGGAATGGATTATTACTGGCAGATCCAGTTTCTCAGCCAAATGCAACATTTCGTCAAAAACTTTTAGTTGTTTGCTCCATATGTCTTCATATTTGTAGTCTAACCCTATCTCTCCAATTGCAACAATGGAGCTGTTTTGCCCTTTCTTAGAAATTAAATCTAACATTTCTTGGAATTCGGTTTCTTCTAGGGAAATCACACTCCATGGATGTATGCCTATGGCAGCATAAACCATACGAGGATATTGCTTGGCTAATTTTAAACTTCTAACACTTGTTTCCAAATTCATGGAGTTTGAAACTAAGGCTATTACATTGGAGTTTTTTGCTTCATTTATAATTTCATCAATACAGTTGGCATATTCTTCATCTGACAAATGTATGTGAGCATCAACGAACCTCATTTGGTCACCACTTTGAGCATAAAACTACGATTTTAGTTGCTTTTATGATTTCCTATCAAAATTAAGTAGACCATGGTTATGTTTAAATTAATGCGTCGGCCGGGCAGGAATTATTCAGATGTTATTTTAAACGAATTTTGCTCTGTAAGACTAAATAAATAGGATTTTTGCCAGAAGAAAGATAATAAACGTTAAATATTGCTTTAAATAGAAAAAGAGGCTACGGAGTGGTCTTTATGGCAGATTTGGAATTAGCTGTAGCTCCCATGCATAGAATTTGCAAAAAGGCAGGAGCTGAAAGAGTAAGCGAAGCTGCAGCGAAAGAATTAGCTAAGGCATTAGAGGAAATTGGCATAAAAATTGCCAAAGAGGCTTTAGATTTTGCGATGCATGCTGGAAGAAAAACAGTAAAGGCAGAGGACATAGAAATCGCTTCGAAAAAAGTTATGGGCAAATAACTTTTTCACCAACCCTTTCTTTTTAATTTGCTTGTGTAAAGTTGAAATAGAATAGTATTTATGTAGTTAGAAAGGCTAAAAAACTACTTTGTAATTTCATTTATTGGAAGTGTTAAGCATGGGCGGGAAAAAGAAACTTAGTTTAAAACAAATGGAGCGTATGCAAGCGAAAAGAGATGAAGAGGAAAGAAAGAAAAGAGAGAAAAAAGGATCAATGCTGAGAGAAAAGAAGCCATTAGGAATAGTCCCGCCAGATCCAAGAAATGAAAAAATTGTTAGCGAATTAAAGAAAATGCCAGTGTTGACACCTTACACTGTAGCTTCCCATTTTAACATTAGAATAAGCACTGCAAAAGATTTTCTTGAACAATTAGAAGAGAATGGCATTATACAATTTGTTTCCGGAAATCATGATATAAAGATATACAAACCAAAGCAATAGCAAACTAGGATGACTGCTTAGTTTCTAAAAGGGGTTTTAAAGGCGATTGGGGTTTCCTGAAAGAGTTTACACAAAAGATGAAGTGAGAAAGGCTAAGGAGCTTATAGATAAGGGATATAAACACAGATTAAAAATCATTGGAACCAAAGAATTTAAGGAGAAAGCAAGAGAAGCGCTTAAACTTGTTAAAACAGCTGGTTACTATGATTTTCTTAAAACTTATATTAGAGGCATAATCGAAATTGACGGTTTAACTCAGCTTCGGGAATCTGAGGCAGCCATTTGGGCAAATAAATATGCAGTTAAGAATCCTGTGGACGCTGCCAGTCTTTTCATACAAAAAGCTTTTCACATGAAGGAATTTTTAGAGGGAAAATTGTATTATGGTGGACAAGCAGAGAAACGTTCCGATGAAGAACGCATGCGTTTTCTCGAAATTTTGAAGAACAAAACTCGTAAAGAAGAAGTAAGAGAAGAATGTGAAAGGCTTTTGACTTTATGGAACGAAAGCTATTTGGTTTACTGAATGCTTTCTACTCGAATTTTTGTTCCGCTTTTGACTTGGTTGAAAAGTTCAAGGTTTTTCGTTATTTTTCCTAAAACGTTTACTGGGCTATAGGGTTGAGATTCACCATAGAATATGCATAGGGCGCTTCCCATAGGCCAAAATGCGATTGTTCCCTTTTCAACAGTGCTTTTGGCTTTCTCTTCTCCCATTTTGACAGGGGTTTCGAAATAAACTTCTTCTTTCCAAATGGCGGCTCTTCCTTCTATTGGAAGTTTTCGCATAATCATATCTATGGTTCTCGGCGCCAAAAAGCGTACAAGTTCACCTTCTGCTTCACCTAATCCTTCAATGACAAATTTGATTTTTATCCGTGAAATTTCTTCTTCGCTCATTGCTTAATCATCTCCATTATGGATTTTTCAAGTATTTCTTCAAGAGAATTTGGACCAAGAATACGGAGCTCATATTTTACTCTTACTGCGGGTTTGTTGATATTCATGACTCTCCTTAAATCGATAGGTGTACCTATTACTACAACGTCACATGGTGTGCGAGTAATTGTTTCTTTAAGTTCGCTTATTTGTTCCTTGCCGTATCCTAATGCCGGAAGAATTGCTCCTAGATGGGTATATTTTTGGTAGGCTTTTTTTATAGAACCTACAGCATAAGGTCTGGGGTCCACAATTTCATTAGCTTCAAACCTCTTCGCTATTATCGTAGCAGCACCATATGGCATATCACCGTGAGTCAAGGTCGGACCATCTTCTATTACTAACACCCTTTTTTCTTTGATTAATTCTGGCTTGTCAACCGTTATAGGCGAGGCAGCCTCAAGAATTATGGCGTTAGGGTTAACTGTTTTTATGTTTTCTTTAACCTTCTGAACATTTTCAGGTTTAGCCGTTTCCACCTTGTTTATTATTACTACATTTGCCATTCGCAGATTAGCTTCTCCAGGATGATACGTGAGTTCATGTCCTGGTCTATGAGGATCTGCAACGACGATGTGTAAATCTGGTTGATAAAAAGGAAGGTCGTTGTTGCCACCGTCCCATACAATGACATCAGCCTCTTTTTCTGCCTCTCCCAAAATTTTCTCGTAGTCTACACCCGCGTAAACGATTATGCCATTGTCTATGTGCGGTTCGTACTCCTCTCTTTCTTCAATAGTGCACCCATACTTATCTAAATCTTCATAGGAAGCAAAACGTTGGCAAACCTGCTTTCTTAAATCACCATAGGGCATGGGATGCCTTATGACTACAACTCTTAAGCCCTTATTTTTAAGGATTTTTGCAACTTTCCGTGAGGTTTGGCTTTTTCCGGATCCTGTTCGGACAGCTCCCACAGATACTACTGGAACTTTAGCTTTCAACATTGTTGTTTTCGGTCCCATAAGACGGAAGTCTGCGCCGCTTGCCAAGGCTAAGGAAGCCTTGTGCATTACATATTCGTGAGAAACATCGCTGTAGGCAAAAATAACTTGGTCAACATCATATTTTTTCACTAATTCTGGTAGCTTTTCTTCTGGGTATATAGGTATGCCGTTTGGATATTTTGAACCAGCGAGTTCTGGGGGGTAAACTCTTTCTTCTATGCCAGGTATTTGTGTGGCTGTGAAGGCTACAACCTCGTATGCGTCATTGTTTCTGAAATGGACGTTAAAGTTGTGGAAGTCTCTTCCCGCAGCACCCATTATAATGATCTTGATTTTTTGCATAAGTTTTCCCCAACAAGAATTTAAAATGGGAATATCTTACTACAGAATTTATTCCATATAAACGTTAACTTGAGGTCCTATTCTAGAAGATGTAGGAGCGTATGACTTATGTATTCTACTTGCTCTTGTGTGACGTTTGGGTGGACCGGTAGTGAGAACACTTGATTTGCAGCTTTTTCTGTTTCTGGAAGCCGATATTTTCTGAATTTGCTATAGTAAGGCATCAAATGTATAGGACATCTATAGTAAACCTGAGCGTCAATTCCTTTTTGTCTTAACTTTTCTAGAATTCTGTTTCTTTGCTGTTTTTCCGCGTTTTTCAATCTTACGGTATATAAGTACCAACTGTGTTGATAACCGTCGGGTTCTTTTGGTAATTCCAGTTTTTCTGCATCTTTTAGATTTTCAGTTAATTTTTCCGCGTTTTCCCGTCTTTTAGCCAAGAATCTTGGCAGTTTTTCTAGTTGCACACTTCCTATTGCCGCTTGAATTTCAGGCATGTGATAGTTATGCCCAAGCATTATAGACTTGTATTTTTCTTTTTCTCCATGGCTTCTCATAAATCGCATTTTTTCAGCCAGTTCATCATCATTTGTTGTCACCATTCCCCCTTCGCCTGTCGTCATGTTTTTGCTTGCATAAAAACTCCAGCAGGCAGCATCTGCAAAAGTTCCAAGCGGTTTTTCTTTGTAGCTGGCTCCATGAGCTTGCGCCGCATCTTCGATGATTATTAATCCGTGTTTTTCTGCAATTTCTTTTATGGGTTGCATGTTGGCTGGCAAGCCGTAAAGGTGCACTGGCATCACTGCCTTCGTCTGGTCTGTTATGCACTTCTCAATTTTCTCAGAAGAAACATTGTATGTTTCCGGATCGATGTCTACAAAAACTGGCTTGGCCCCAACAAGGACAACAACTTCTGCCGTTGCTACAAATGTGAAACTAGGCAAAATTACTTCGTCTCCAGTTTTTATGTTAGCTGAAGAAAGGGCTAAATGCAGGGCAGCTGTACCAGTGTTCACTGCTATCGCATGTTTTGCTCCTACAAATTTTGCAAATTCCTTTTCAAATTTTGTAACCATTGGACCCGCGCCTAGTCCATGGGTTAAAATTCCGCTTTCTAAAACCTTTACAACAGCTTCTATTTCCTCTTTGCCAATTTGGGGTGCGTTTATAGGAATCATCTTATCGCCTAAGGCAAAATATACAATTCTTGTTGCTAATAACTTATGCGTTCGCGTTTTTGCATTAAAAGAGGAGGAAAAAATTAAAGCAGATTTAGGTTTTTAATTCTTCTTAAAAATTCTTCTATTTCTCTTTCCACTTCCTGTTTTCGTTTAACCAGAAAATCCAGCTCTTCTTTTAATTCTTCAAGCCATTTTTTTATGGTTAATCCGCATTTTTCTTCGGACATAGGAACCAGATATTGTGAGATATCTTGGGGTGCAGTTTTTCCCAACAGTTCTAAGGGATAGTTTATTTGTTGGAATTTGGAAAAGGGGAAGAAATGCCTTGTTGATTTAGGTTTCATTAGACATCCGCTTAACCCGGCAGATATCACTTTCTCGATAGGTATTTCGTTGTTTGAATTGCATATGTAACGGTGAATTCTTCGTGTTCCCACACGTATTTTCGGATTTTTAAAAACATCAATGAGTATCGTGGGAATGAATGTGTAACCTAGATTTTTTAGAGCTAGCCAACGGTGCATTCCGTCAAGAATCACATGTGTTTTGTTATCTGCTATTATTGGATACTTTAGAAAACCATCGCTAAGTATCTCTCTTTTAAGAAGTTCCAGATAAAGGGGTGAACCCTTTTCGTGAGGCTTTAATTCGTTAATTGGCATCAAAACAATGTTGGTATGTTTTTCTAGAGAGATTATGGACGTCACCAGATTTCACCTTAGCGGTTGAAGGTTGGGATTTCTATTCTCTCTGGTTGGTAATCCACAAGTTTGCCTTCGAGGAATTGTTCGTAAGCTGAAAGATCAAGCAAGCCGTGTCCGCTATAGTTCATGGCGATAATCTTTTTTTCTCCTGTCTTTTTACATCTTAAAGCCTCGTCTACCACATATTTGAGGCTGTGAGCAGTTTCTGGTGCGATTATTAATCCTTCAGTCTGAGCTAAAATTCTAGCTGCTTGGAAAATTTCGGTTTGGTTGTAAGCAACTGAGCGTATATAGCCTTTGTGTATTAGATATGATATTGAAGGGGCCATTCCGTGGTATCTTAAACCACCAGCATGGATTGGAGGACAAGCATATCCGTGGCCTATTGTTAACATCTTAAGTAAGGGAGTCATCTTTCCTGTGTCGCCATAGTCATAAGTGTATTTGCCTTTCGTTGTATGGGGGACTGCCTTAGATTCACATGCCACAAATTTTGTGTCTGTTTTGCCTTTTAGTTTGTCCATCAGAAAGGGATAGCAGAAACCGGCGTAGTTGGAGCCTCCTCCTATGCATCCGCAGATTACATCAGGGTATTTGTCTATGAATTCAAACTGTTTTTTTGCTTCTAAGCCTATTATGGTTTGATGCATAAGAACATGATTAAGGACTGAGCCTAGAGAGTATCTTGTGTCTTCATGGGTTAGGGTATCTTCTATGGCTTCGCTTATGGCTATTCCGAGTGTTCCAGGGTTTTCAGGGTTTTCTTTTAGGAGTTTTCTTCCAAAATTTGTTTGGTTGCTTGGAGATGGAAACATTTCTGCGCCATATATTTGAGCAATGATTCGTCTGCCTGGTTTTTGATAGTAACTTGCTTTAACCATGTAGATTCTGCATTTTAATCCGAAAATGGTGCATGAAAAGGCTAGAGCTGTTCCCCACTGGCCTGCTCCTGTTTCTGTTACTAGTCTTTTTATCCCTTGTTCTTTGTTATAGTAGGCTTGAGCAAGAGCAGTGTTTGTCTTGTGGCTTCCAGTAGGGCTGAAGTTTTCGCATTTGAAATATATTTGTGCTTGGGTTTTCAGATATTTTTCTAATCTTCTAGCTCTATATAGAGGCGTTGGGCGTGGCAACCTCTGATAGGCGTCAAGTACTTCATCGGGTATTTTGATATAACGTTGTGTGGAAACTTCTTGTTTTATAAGTTCTTTTCCAAAGATCCTTTCTAGAAGTTGGGGGCTTATGGGTTTTAGAGTTGTGGGATCTAAAGGTGGTGGCAGGGGTTCGGGGAGGTCTGCTTGGATGTTGTACCATTCAGTTGGGATTTCTTCAGGATTCAGTTGGATAAAGCTTTCATTGTTTTTTGATTTATGCATATACATGTACCTCTATGTGTTTTTTTGTCCATTTATGTATATTAGTAGACTTAAAAGTACACGAACATATTTATACTTTATTGCACAAAAACGTACATTAAGGAAAACGCAATATGTGGAACAATATAAAAAAACACTTAGAAGCATATCCTGAACGGTTAAAAGTAGCGCGCGTCTTAGTGGAAAACGGACTAAGTGTAAAAGACGGAAAAATTTACCTTAACGAAATTGAGATTCCACCAATACGCATAGCCCGTGTCGCTGGAGTAGATAGACGCACAGTGAACGAGACTCTTAATACTATAAGATCACATCGGGAGCTTCGAATGATATTTGAAGGATTGCGTTCTGCTGGCCATTCATTAAAGGAGATTGCTAGATATTTAGATTTAGGGGTTGTGGAAATAACTCCGGTAGACGCCAGAATTCCTGGCATTCTGGCGAATTCTGCTATGATCATTGCTAAAAAAGGCTTGAGTATAAGGCAGGCGATAGTGGATGATCCTGAACTTTCTCCTGAACCTAAACTTACGTTGATTGTTGAAAGAAAAATTCCTGGAGAGCTAGTTCCAGAATTCTTAAAAATAAGTGGAGTAGCCAAAGTTTCGATATACTAGGCGCATAACTGTGGCATAGTTTAGAATACTTCTATGGGCGGAAGTTTTAAACAAAGTTTTGCTCTCATGGTTAGACAAGTTTTATATTTCCTGAGAGTTTTAGTAGGCGTCAAAGGTGAAAGGTTATGGTAAATTTTGATTTCAGTGAAGAACAAAAATTATTTCGAAAAGCAGTTCGCGAATGGTGTGAAAAAGAACTTCCCTTAGAAAGAATCAGAGAGATGGACAGCCAAGGCGAAATCCCTAAAGAAATAATCAAAGGTTTAAGCGATTTGGGACTTCTTCTTATGACTATTCCAGAAGAACATGGGGGAGCTGGCACTGATTGGACCACTGCATGCATAGCAGCAGAGGAGTTGGGATACGCTGACATAAGCATCGCTTTGCCTGTACTCTTCCTAGTTGAAAATTCTTGGGGCTTTGTGGTGGATAAATACTGCACAGAACAAATCCGTGAGAAAGTGATTCGCAAAGCAGTGAAAGGTGAAGCTTTTGTTGGCATAGCCTCAACAGAGTCTGGCGGTGGCTCAGATGTCGCAGCAATAAAAACCACAGGTCGAAAAGAAGGAGATTATTGGATTATAAATGGAGAGAAAACCTACATAAGTGGTACAGAAGAAGTTAAGAAACTAGGAGGGGGGTACTTTCTATTAGCGAGAACTTCGCCTCCTCCACCTGGAGCTTCTCATAGGGGAATCACGGCTTTTTATTTGCCTATAAATGCTGGTGGCGTCGAACTTGGCAAGCGTCTAGAGGAAATGGGAAGGATGGCTATATCCACTGGAAGCATAATCATGGAAAATGTTAAGATACCTGACAGTTATCGGTTAGGGGAAGAAGGAAAGGGATTCTATTTAACTATGGAAGGTTTTGACAATGCAAGACTTCTAATAGGTGCTACATGTTTGGGGGCTGCGCAGAGGGCTCTAGAAATTGGTATGGAGTACATCAAAGAAAGGAAAGCTTTTGGAAATCCTATAGGAAAGTATGAAGGAATACAGTTTGACCTTGCAGATCTTTGGGCTGAACTTGAGGCTTTAAGGTCTTTGGTTTATAGAACAGCTTGGATGAATGATGAGAAGTATAAGAATAAACGTTTCACGCCTCATGAAGTAGCAAAATACATATCGGCAGTTAAGTTGAAAGTTCCTCCTTTCGCTTTCAAAACTTTTGAGCATGTGCTGCTATGGTTAGGTGCTTGGGGATACAGTAAAGAATGTCCCCTTGAAATGGGATTACGCGGGATAATGTCATATTATATAGGCGCGGAAGGCACTGTAAACATTCAAAGAATAGTTATAGCAAGGGAACTGTTAGGAAAAGATTACATACCATACAAATAGCTTTCTACGCCCTTCAACCTTTTTATTTATTTGAATTCTTTAAGTTCTTCATGTTAGATAGCAAAAATACTTAAATACTTTCTTTTAGTGCGCTCCTTCAAAGACGAGGAAATAATATGCATGAGGATGAAGAGAAAACATATTTTTGGTCGGGGAACGAAGCATGCGCAGAAGCAGCGATAATTGCTGGGTGCCGTTTCTTTGCTGGATACCCTATATCTCCAGCTAATGAAATCGCTGAACTTATGGCGAAAAAACTGCCCAAGGCTAACGGTATATTCATGCAAATGGAGGACGAGCTTGCTTCCATTGGAGCTGTTATGGGTGCAAGCTGGTGTGGAGTAAAGGCAATGACAGCAACCTCTGGACCAGGATTCAGCTTAATGCAGGAAACAATTGGCTGGGGATTTATGACAGAAACCCCATGTGTAATAGTGGATGTTCAAAGACTTGGTCCAGGTACTGGACAAGCGACTAAATGCGGACAAGGAGATGTAATGCAGGCTCGTTGGGGAACACACAGCGACTATATGGCAATTGTGCTCTCTCCAAATTCTGTGCAAGAAACTTTTGAACTAACTATAAGGGCGTTTAATTTGTCCGAAAAATATCGCACTCCAGTTATTCTTTTAACCGATGAAACAATTGCTCACGTGAGAGAACGAATTACAGTGCCGAAGAAAGAAAGAATAGAGATAATTGACCGTAAAAAGCCAACTCCTAAGGATAGAAGGTTTTTTGGTTTGGAAGATATTGCACCTATGCCTGCAGTGGGCGAAGGTTTCAATGTGGCGGTTACTGCTTCAACCCATAATGAGTATGGAATTCGGTTTACCGCAGATCCACTGATCCATAGACGTCTTGTAGAAAATATTAACAACAAAATAAGAAAGAATGCTAGTGAGATAGAAGATGTGGAAAGATACAACGTTGAGGACTGCCAAGTAGGTGTTGTTTCTTATGGCTGTACTTCTCGTGGTGTTTATGAGGCGATTAAAGAGGTAGAAAAAAGAGGGGTCAAAATTGGCCATATACGACTAAAAACTTTGTGGCCTTTCCCAGAAAAAGCTGTAAGGGATCTGGCAAAAAATTCTGAAAAGATAATTGTTCCGGAGATGAATTTAGGACAAATTTTCTACGAGGTTAAAAGAGTGGCATGTAACGTTGATGTTGTACCGGTAAATAAGATAGGCGGTGGGGAACTAATTACTCCTGAAGAAATTTTTGCAAAAATATTGGAAGGAGGTAGTCAAGATAACTGAATTTTCTGTTCAAAAATATATGCGCAGTTTGAGGCAACCATTCTGTCCAGGATGCGGTTTATTCTCACTCACTCATGCTTTTTTAAAAGCTGTTTATGAATTGGGCTATGAAAACTTGAGTAAATTTGTTTTTTGCAGCGGGATTGGCTGTTCTTCGTGGATCCCATCGCCTTATTTTATGGCGGATTCTATCCATACTCTTCACGGAAGAAGCATCCCTGTAGCGACTAGCATAAAACTTCTACGTCCAGATCTTAATGTTGTGGTGTTTGGAGGAGATGGTGACATTGTTGGGATAGGGTTAAATCATTTTATTCATGCAGCAAGAAGAAATACGGACATCCTTGTCATCATGGGTAATAACATGGTTTACGGGATGACAGGAGGTCAAGTGGCTCCTACTACTCCACTTAAAACAAGGACAACAACTACGCCTTATGGAAGCTTTGAATACCCTTTAGATGCGGCAAAACTAGCAGCTGTAGCAGGCGCATCATATTCTGCTCGTTGGACCACCGCCCATCCGAAAGAGTTGAAAGAGGCATTAAAAAAAGCAATTGGTCTAGATGGTTTTAGATTTATAGAGGTTATAACGCAATGCCCTACAGCTTTTGGAAGAAAGGCTGGATTCAGAAATGTTGGAGAAATGTTGAAATGGTTTAAGGATAGTGCTGTTTTGGTTCAGCAAGCAGATAAAATGGATCAAGAAGAGCTTGAAGGAAAAATAGTCATTGGAGAATTTGTTGAGCGGAAGCGTGCCACGCTTGTTGAAAACGTTTATGCAATTATGAAGGAGGCGCAGAGAAATGGTAAATAGAATTGAGATTAGGATAGCTGGACATGGTGGTCAAGGCGTGGTTTTAGCGGGCCAGATACTTGGTAAAGCTGCAGTTTATGATGGAAAGAATGCCTTGCAAACGCAATCTTATGGGTCAGAAGCTAGAGGAAGCTCTGCAAAAAGTGAAGTTATAATTTCTGACCATAGAATAAATTTTCCAGCTGTAAGAAAATGCGATATTTTAATCGCTATGAATCAGGAGGCTTTGGATAAAAATTTAGTAGCTTTAAAGGAAAAGGCCATCTTAATTGTTGACAGCACAAACGTGCATGAGATCCCTCAAACCAAGGTAAGAGTGTTTAAGGTTCCGGCGACTGAAGTTGCTCAAAAAACATTTGGAAAAAGTCTCTACGCTAATATGGTTATCCTGGGAGCCTTGGCAAAAATAACTCAAATAGTGAGCACCAAAGCATTAGAAAGGGTCATAAGAGAAAGTGTTCCACCAGAAACTATGGAAGCTAATCTAAAGGCTTACAAGAAAGGATTACAACTGAGTAATGGAAGTGTATTGCAGGGTCCTAACTAACAGTTTTTAAACTTATAACGTCAACTATTACTCTTATGCTTTATGAAATAGAATGTTCTAGATGCGGTCACCTTTCTAAAAGTCTTCTTAACTTTAAATGTCCCGAATGTAGCCAACCTCTTTCTATTAAGCTAATGTTTGATTTTGAAATTGAGAAAATTGAAAGTAACAACTATAGTCTATGGCGTTACTTGAAATTCTTTCCCTATGCAAGAGAAGAAAACATAGTTACCCTTGGTGAGGGATGGACGCCACTAGTAAAATTCTCGGAAAATGTCTACTTTAAATGTGAATATTTGAATCCAACGGGTTCTTTCAAAGATAGAGGCTCCACCATGCTGATTTCTGCTTTATGCGAAAAAATTGATAAAATTAGAGGGTACATATCTGAAGATTCTTCAGGTAATGCTGGAGCTTCTGTTGCTGCATATGCAGCTCGTGCGAAGCTTAAAGCGAGGATATATGTTCCAGAAAATATTTCTGGGCCAAAATTTAATCAAATAAGGTTTTATGGTGCAGAAGTTTTCAAAGTTTTTGGTTCTAGAAAAAGAGTTGCGGAAGAAGCACAGAGAAGAGAACATGGAAAAGTATACGTTGGTCATATACTTCATCCATTGTTTAGAGATGGAATAAGAAGCCTTGCTTATGAAATAGCAGAACAGTTGCATTGGAAGGCTCCTGAGTACGTTTACTTGCCTGTTTCTGCTGGCACGCTGCTTCTAGGCGTTATAGCGGGGTTTAAGCATCTCGCTAAATCGAAAGTTATACGTAAAATTCCAAAGATAGTGGCTTGTCAGACACGGCAAGTCTCACCTCTTTATCACA
>MTLU01000033.1 GCA_002010975.1 Candidatus Bathyarchaeota archaeon JdFR-07
TTCCATTATTAGCACCATTTGTCAACCAAGTAGTTATTCGACAACTATAAACATAACAAAAATATAATAACAATTTGTGGGTGTATACGCAGTTGCGATGTGAAGTCTGCGGACGCAGAATTCATGGAAAGCCTTTACGAGTTATGATTGAAGGGGCAAAACTGACAGTATGCAGTCCATGTTCCCGACATGGGAAAATAATCTGGGAAGAACCAGCATTAAAGCCTGCTTTAACAAAAAATAAAGCCATTGCACCACTAAAAATCCAGAGAGTTAAAACTTCTGAAACAAAAATGGATGTAAGCTTAGAACTGATAGAAGGCTTTGAGGCAAAAATAAGGCATGCAAGAGAAAAATTGGGGCTTTCACATGAAGATTTAGGAAAGAGAATAAGCGAAAAAGTTTCGGTTCTTAAAAAGGTTGAAAGTGGAAAAATGACGCCTGACAATAAGCTTGCAACAAAATTGGAACACGCTTTAAGAATCAAATTGCTTGTCCCAGCTTCTGAGGAAAAACTTCCAAAAACAAAAATTGTTAAACCTACAGCTCGTGAACTCACTTTAGGAGATTTAATTCAACTGGATGAAAAAGAGAAGGAGGATAAGACTGGACGAAAGTCATCATAGTTCAACGTCGACGGCGTTTTGAACCATCCAGTTTAGAAGAACTAAAGAGCTTAGCGGAAACTGCAGGATACACTGTTGTTGGCAAAATAGAACAAATCAGGAAACAAGATTCCCGATACCAGATAGGTGCAGGAAAAGTTGAAGAACTTGCCCGACTTGTAAAAGAAAAGGGCATTCAAAAAATAATTTTTGATAACTTGTTAAAACCTGTGCAAGCCTATAATCTAGCAAAGGCTACAGGTGTCGAAGCTATAGATCGTTTCCAACTAATTCTTGAAATTTTTACAAAAAGGGCTACGACAACAGAGGCGAAACTGCAAATTCAACTGGCAAGGCTTCGACGTGAATTGGCATACGCAAAAGAAAAAGTGAGATTGGCAAAGATGGGGGAACAGCCGGGATTTATGGGGCTTGGAGCTTATGAAGTAGAGGTTTATCATAGAGAGATTAAAAGACAGGTACATACTATACGGAGAAAATTGAAAAAAATACGTATTAAAAGGCAATTACACCGTGAAGGAAGGATAGAGTTAGGGTTCCCGTCAATTTCTTTAGCGGGTTATACAAATGCGGGAAAAAGCTCCCTTTTCAACTCTTTGGCAGATGAAGAAGCCCCTGTGGATAACGCGTTATTCACGACATTATCCACAACGACAAGGCTTGTCAAGATTTTAAAGAGAAATTTCCTTTTAACAGACACGGTTGGCTTTATAGATCGCCTACCGCTAACGCTCATCGAAGCTTTCCATTCAACACTTGAAGAAACAATTTATTCGGACCTAATACTCTTGGTAGTTGATATTAGCGAACCATTAGAAGTTATTCGAAGAAAACTAGCTGTTTGCCTTGAAACAATAGAACGAATAGGAGCTTCCGGCATTCCGATAATAACAGCACTAAACAAAATCGATCTCTTATCAGAAGAAGAAGTCCATAAGAAACTTGAAGTCATAAAAGATAGCGCTCCGAAACCAGTGCCAATTTCGGCTTTATATGGAACAAATCTTGTTCTGTTAAAAAAAGAAATTTTTAAAACGCTCAATAACTATGTTCAAGCTGCAATTACTGTCCCGTTAAATAGTGAGACGATGTCATTTATCTCCTCCCTCTTCAAAAAAGCATATGTTCAATCCATAAAATATGCAAACAACGAAGCTTACATAGTTTTTGAAGCCATTCCGTGGTTTGTAGAGAAAGTACAAAGCTATGTAGAGAAAATGGAAGGGAAATTTGAGAAGTTGCAAGTGTAGGGTGAAAAATGCCTAAGGTTATAGTACTAAGATGGGGCCACAGACCCCATAGAGACGCTAGGCTGACAACCCACGTGGCTCTGACAGCACGAGCCTTAGGGGCTTCAGGGATAATATTGTCAGATGTTGAAGATGAGAAAATTAAAGCAACTATTGAGAAAATTGTTCGAAGCTGGGGAGGCCCATTCTATTTTGAGATGGGAACTTCTTGGAAAAATGTTGTGGAAAAATGGAGGGAAAGAGGCGGAGTCGTTGTTCATTTAACAGCTTATGGAGAAAATATACAAACAAGCGACGTGCTAAAAAGAATTAAGGCACTAGAAAAGGATATTTTGGTGATCGTTGGAAGCCAGAAGGTTCCAAAAGAGTTCTTTCTCGAAACGGTTTCCGATTTTAATGTGGCAATTGGAAACCAGCCACATTCTGAATGCGCAAGTTTAGCAATTTTCTTAGACCGTCTATTTGAGGGAAAAGAGTTAGCAAAAAAGTTTGAAAATGCAAGGGTTAAGATAATTCCGCAGAAAAGAGGGAAGAAAATAGCCAAGGATAGCACGTTTTTATGATTCGGGGTTTACAAAGAGATTTAAATTAAAGCTTACAAGTATATATTATAGAGGAGACGAGTGTTCAACACTTGAGCAAAAGGGTTACCATGTTATCTACAATAGATGATGCAACTTTAATGAAAGTCGCAGAAGCATTAGGCGAGGAAGAGGCCATTAAACTAATTGAAATTCTAAAGGATTCTGAAGAGATAACAGATGATGAGATAGCTAATAAAACAGGCATACGAATAAACTCCATTCGCAAAATCCTTTACAAGCTCTACGACCATTCCCTTGTAAGCTTGAGAAGAACTAGAGATCCAAAAACTGGATGGTTCATATTCCATTGGAAGCTGCAACCAGACCAACTTGAAGGTTTCATATTAAGCCAAAAACGTCATGTATTAGAAAAACTTAATATGCGATTAGAATACGAGAAAAATCACGATTTTTATTACTGTTATACTCCAGGATGTAGGAGAATACCTTTTGAAGAAGCAGTAGAACTCTTATTCAAGTGTCCAACCTGCGGTAAATCCCTAATGCATTATGAAAACACCAAGATCCTTCAGGCACTAACAAAGAAGGTAGAACAATTAAGGAAGGAGCTCGGTGAGTGAAAAAGCTTCCATCAAGAGAACAAGCCATAAGATTTCTATATAAAAGTGGATGCTCTAATAATGTAATCAAACACTGTAAATCGGTAGCAAAGCTTGCCGTGGAAATTGCAGAGGCTTGCAAAGAAAGAGGGTTAAATGTTGATTTGGAACTTGTGGAAATAGGTGCCCTTTTACATGATATTGGAAGGGCGAAAACACACAGTGTTCATCATGCTGTTATAGGAGCAGAAATTGCGAAGTCTTTTGAAATATCGGAAGATGTAGTTTCCATAATAAAAAGACATGTAGGCGGCGGAATAACTGACCAAGAGGCAAAAAAGCTTGGATGGCCTAAAGACATTTACATTCCACAAACTCTTGAAGAGAAAATTGTCTCTTACGCAGACAAATTAATTGATGGTTCGCGTCGTGTGCCGATAGAAAAAACAATAGAAGAATTTTCTAAGGAACTGCCACCGGAAGCTATTGAAAGATTGAAAAAGTTGCATGAGGAAATGATGGATTTAATTGGAGACTGTAAATGCTTACCCTAACTCTTCTTGCGAAAGCCTATAATAATTCTAATCTTGAATACGCTGAAAAATTTCTAAGATCGGTTCTTAAGGATTTGAAAGTTGAAACAGAAGTTTGTGGAACTACAGATCGTGGATGGATTCAGGTTTCTATTTCTGGAGAGGACGAGAAAGTTGCCATGCGTTATTTAGATAGAGAATTAGGTTTTTGCCCGATCAGCATAGATAATTTGCAGAAGTTTGCATTGATAAAGGGACTATTGTTAGGTTTTGAGAAAAGTGAAAGGGAAATTCGAGTGGATATAGGAGTTTTTTCGCCAAGGGTAATTGATGCATTCATTTCGCTACAGCATCTACAGGCACACCTAGTGGATGGAAGGAAGTTGGCTCTCAAAAAAATCGCGGAGCTTTTTGGATTCTGCGTAAATCTACCTTTGCAAGTGAAAATATTTAGAATCAGCAAAGAAAAAGAGAGAATAGAGGCTATCATTTCTGAAAAGCAACTTAATCAATACAGGATATGGATTGAATCCTTACTTGATAGACTAATTGTTATAGGCTCTGATCAAAACGAGATTCAACAAGCTTTAAGAAAAAACAGACTTACTCGAGATACACTGCAAATCGAATCTTTAGGGTTGTTTGAAAATGCAATTGTATGTAAATTTGGAACAGATGCTGTAGGGTTAATTCCAAAAATAGGAAGAACTCTGAGAAAGGCTGCCTTCAGTGTGTTTTCATCTAGAAAAATTTTTGAATTTCTTAGAGAATAAGCCTGGTATCTCAAGTTAATGTTATGACAGGGAAATTAGTCTCAAGAGAGATTATTGTCTTTTCGAGGATTTCAGTTGCCTTAGAGGGGAAGCGTCTCCTTTACATACAGAAAAATGGACACATGTTACAGCAGCCTATTTTTCGTTTAAGGAATGGGTATAAGGTTTAACCCTTTAATTCTTTGGAAATGCTCGACATTTCTAGTGGCTAAGCTATAACCCGTGGTTAAAGCGATTGCGCCTATCAAAGCATCCCTCAATCCAATTGGTTGTCCTTCTTTTTCTAATTCAGCGTATATACGTCCAGCATCTTGAGCTGACACGAGGTCCATTTTTAATATAATTAGTCTTTCAAGCAATGCTTTAGTTGAAGGCAAATTTTTCCCACTTTTCTTCGATTTGTAGGCTCCGTAAAACAGTTCAAAAGCGTTTATGATAGTTGTAGCAAGTAAGTGTTTATTCTTTTCCATCTCCTTGATAGAATCAACAACCTCTTCTATGTTTCTGAGAAGATCTATCAGAATATCGGTATCTAATATGATTTGGGTAATCTCCATCGCTTCCAAGCCTCTGAGAGAGAAGCTTTGATTTCTGCGAGTTCTTTGTCAGAGATATCATAAGAACCAGCTAGATCTGTAATCTTTGCACCCTTACCTCTTAGGCTAATCAAATACTTCAAAGCCTCATCTAAAGAAACGGGACGTTTGAGTCGAATTTGAAGTTCCCCTGCGATTTCCGATAATTGAGCATACGTTTCTTTGCTGATTTTAACAGTTCTTGTTTCGGGCATAGGGCAGAGGCACCAAGTAGAAAAGGTAGAAAAATTCTACATTTAAACTTTTTGGAATAATAGACCATCAACTCACCTATTGTTAAAACGAGGGATTAAATGGGCCGGGCCGGAGTTGAACCGGCGACCTCAGCCTCGTAAGGGCTGCTTTAGTCTTGCATTTTATGGGCAAGTGTCCTAACCAAGCTAGACGACCGGCCCTTGTTGATTAGGAAGGTATTTATTTTATTAAAGTTTAGGCTTTTAAGGCAAAAATATTAAGGTGTTGTTTGATAGTGCTGAAAGAGAATAGGATGCTGACGAAAATTTAAGGTTACATGGCTGTGAAAGAATGAAGAGAATTTTAGTTACAGGAGCAGGGGGACCTGCAGGCATAAATTTTGTTATGTCGCTTAAAATTGCTCCAGAAAAAATGTTTATTGTCGGAACAGAGGCCAATGTACACTTCATTCATTTGGCTTCTACAAATAGATGTTATTTAGTTCCTGAAGCAACGGAAGATAGGTACATTGATGAATTAAACGAGGTTATATTGAAGGAAGAAGTTGAGTTTGTTCATGCACAGCCAGATGCAGAAGTGGCAATTATCTCAGAAAATCGTGAAAAGCTAAAAGCAAATGTTTTTCTTCCATCAAAAAAGGCTGTACGCGTATGTCAAGATAAATTGGAATCTGCAAAACTGTGGCGGAAAAACGATGTTCCAGTGGCAAGGTTCATAGAGTTACGTGACGAAGGGGATGTTGATAAGGCTTTTGAGGTTTTCGGAAGCCCCATCTGGATTAGAGCTAGACAGGGGGCAGGTGGTAGAGGAAGTACACCGGCATACAATAAGGAAACAGCCTTGTCATGGATTAGTTATTGGAAGTCACGTAATGTGACTTGGGAATTTATTGCGCAGGAGCATTTACCTGGTAGAAACATAGGCTTTCACAGCTTATGGAAGGATGGGGAACTCGTTACTTCTATGGCTAGAGAACGGCTTCGGTACATTTATCCGCATCTTGCTCCTTCAGGCATCACTGGTACACCCTCCATTCAAAGAACAATTCACGATAATTTTGTTAATGAAATTGGGACGAAAGCCGTTCTAGCCATTGATTCAGATTTCAACGGAATCGCATGTGTGGATTTAAAGGAAAACAATGGAGGGGTACCCTGCGTAACAGAGATCAATGCGGGAAGGATGTTTACCACATCTTTTTTCTTTTCCTATGCAAGTAGAGTATTGCGTAAAGATTACTACGCGAATATTCCATATTTATATGTGAAACTTGCCTTCAACGAGAGCATTCCAGATATCCCAAAGTATAATATTTTGCCAGAAAATATTTACTGGATCCGCCATATCGATGCGCCAGCGAGACTTGTCAAAGATGGAAAGGTAATTGGAGAGATGTATCATTGATAGAAGCCGTCATATTTGATCTTGACGGTACATTAATTTACTTGCCCATAGATTACAAAAGACTTTTTCAGAGATTCAGTGAAATCATGAAAACATCAGATATACACCCTTTAACAGAAAAGATTTTGGAATTGGACAAAGAAACAAGAGAGAGAATCTTTGAAGTTTGGAGTAATGCAGAACTAGAAGCAATGGCAGATATAACTGTTAATAAAGATGGAATGGCCCTTTACAGGAAGTTCCTTGAAAAACCTAAGGCCCTTGTAACTATGCAGGGTGAGATGTTAGTAAAAAATGTCCTTAAACGTTTAGATTTATCTTTTAATTTCGTAATCACAAGAGAACGATGTCTAGATAGAGTTCAGCAACTTAAAATGGCCGCAAGGAAGCTAAAGGTATCCTTCTCAAACCTTTTATTTATCGGAAATACAGAGAACGATTTCCTCTCAGCCAAGAAAGTAAGATGCCAATTTTTAAGGGTGGGAAAATGAAGATTTGGTATGATGCTTGCACAGGTAAGCATGTGAGATATGGCGCAGCTATTGCAAAACGTCTTAGAAGTTTGGGGCATGAGGTTTTATTAACTACAAGAAAACATCCTGATGCTTTGCCACTGGCGAGGTTTTTGAAGGAAGAGTTCATAACAATAGGCAAATACAATCCGGAGTCTCTATTAGCGAGGTTGAAGGAAGGTCTACGACGCCAGCTTTTGTTTTGTAAGATTTGGAAAGAAAATGTTCCGGATATTGCTATTTCTCATGGATCTGTAGATCTGTGTAGAGTCGCGTTCGGTTTAAAAATCCCGATAATTTCAACGTTTGATACCCCCCATGCAAGTGCGGTAAATAGACTGACATTACCACTTACAGATTGGGTAGTCGCTTCAAAAGCGATTCCGAGAAAGCTTATTAGAGCATACGGTGCTAGAGGCGAAATAGTAGCTTTTGATGGTGTTGATGAAGTTGCCTGGATTAAGAATTTCAAATCAAGCGTACAATATGATTTTGGGAAACCATTAATTGTGGTTAGACAACTTGAAGAGAAGGCTGTATACGCAGAAAAGAAAGTAAATATGCTTGCTTTGGCTAGGAAATTAACGAGACTTGGAAAAGTGGTGTTTCTTTCAAGGTATAGTCGAAAATCGATGGAGAATTTAATAGTTCCAAAACGTTTTGTTGATTCAGCTAATTTGGTCATGCAGGCGGACTTGTTTGTTGGTGTGGGAGGAACAATAACTCGAGAAGCAGCATTGCAAGGGACACCTGCAATAGTTGTCGAGGTGTTCACGAGGCAGTATGTAGATGACTTTTTAGCAGCGAAGGGTTTCCCAATTTTTAGGGTGAAGGCAGATCGAGCATTGAAACTTGCTGGAAGAATTCTTGGGCAAAAGTATGATGTTAAGGGTTTACTTGAGCAGCTGGAAAATCCAGTGGATGTCATAGAAAGAATAATAGATAGATATCAGCTTTGACGTCGAAGGTAAGCTGAGGATTAAAACAAATTCTCTTTGACTTCATGCCTTCAGATAATTTTGTGTATAAGAGTTATTTGAAGTATGGTAGATTAGAGATCATTTGTGGTTAGCGTTTTTACATATTTTTTTCCTTTTTTATATAATTGCTTGTCGTCGGTTATCAAGGTTAGATTGTTATGAATTGCAGCTTGAAGGTATGATGCATCATAAAAAGTTATTCCTTCTTTAGCAGCTATTTCTAATATTTCTATGCCGTTTTCTTTTTTAGGCTTTTTCAATCTCATGAAAACCTCTATTAAGGGTTCTAGCAGGGTTCTAGCTTCATCGAGGCTTATTTTTTTGTATTTGTAAACTTGTTTCCATACAGCATTTCCCAGTTCGTAGTAAGCTAGACTTATAGTCCATCCTTGGAGTAGTTCCTCTAGCTTTTTTTCTCCACAAAGATTTATAATAGCTGAAGCGTCAAAAAGGCTCATCGCTCTTCCCTGCTTTCTCTTATGGCCTTAACCCAAGCCTCCTTGCCAACTTTTAAAATCAATTTGCTGGTTTTCTCGATTTTTTGGTAAAGTTGTTGCTTCATTTTCTCTTCAACCTCCTTTTCTAATGATCGCCTAATAACTTCAGATGGTTTTATGTTAAGTTCGGCAAGCTTTTTTCTAAGCTCTTCACTGATTTTAGCCGACACTGTTACGTATTTCAATATACCACCTAAATATACTACAATTAATTACTATAAAAATATTACTACAATTTGGACAAATTTTATAATTACTAATCTGTGGAAAACTGCGGAATTATAAGCAGAGGAAAGTTATAAGTTAAGGTGATAAAACGGCAGTTGCAAGAACACAAATATGGATGGAAGCAAATGGGAAGTTATAAGTTAATAACTCTAAAGTAAGTTTATATATAACCTCAAGATCATTGGAAGTTTCTTTGGTGAAGAATAATGTCGAAAGAAAGTGTTTTGATTATAGGTTTGGGAGAAGTTGGACATGCATTGTATGAGTTGTTTAAGGAAAGGAGAGAGTTTGATGTTTATGGTTTCGATTTAAATGAGGAAAAAATGCTGAGGATCGTTGGAAACCTTGAACTGCCTAAAACTGTTGATGTAATACATATTTGTTATCCTTGCGTTGAGCAAGAGAAATTTGTGCAATCGACTTTAGAGGATATAAGAAAGTTTAAACCTAGACTTACCATTATTGAAAGTACAATTCCCCCAGGGACAACTCAGAAAATCTATGAGTTTTCTAAATCGCCTGTGGTTCACTCTCCAATACGTGGTATGCATAGAACGTTGGAAACCATGAAGAGAGACATACTTTTTTGGAGTAAATACGTGGGTGGAACACCAAGAGAAGCAGTCGATGCTGCACGTAAACATTTTGAAAAATTGGGGTTGAAGGTTAAGATCTTGAAAGGACCGTTGGAAACGGAATTGGCAAAGTTGTTCGAAACAACATATAAAGCTTGGTTGATTGCTTGTTTCCAGGAAATGCACCGTATTTCGAAATGTTTCGGAGCGGACTTTGGTGAAGTTATGGATATGATTGAAGACTGTTATCGTAAGAAGTTCAATAAGCCACTTAATTATCCTGGTGTTATTGGTGGACATTGTTTGATTCCTAACACCGTTTTACTGTTGAAAAGTTATGATTCAAAATTCTTGCGATTAATTTTAGAGTCTAATGAGAAACGTAAAGAAGAGATAAAAAATGAGGACGTTAGAAGGGAAGTTGAAAAAATAAAGAAGAGAGTGGAAGTGTTAGAAAAGTTAATCAGTTCGCGTGAACCCCTTCCCTAGGAATAAACGTAGATCTGGGTGGAAAATAATATTAGCTTTACACTAGTTTTAGATTAAGTTATATGCATCATTAATGGACGCCAACAAAGGTTAAAAGAGAACTTTTTTCCTTGAAGCAACTAAGGTAGTAGAAAGCACATCGAAGAACTTTTTGTTTAGATTAGCCAAAATTTAAAGGCATCGACGTACATGAATAGGTAAAAGTGAGTGCAAAAATTAAGAGGAGTTTGAAGTGAAAAAAATATTAGTGACTGGAGCTGGCGGTACTGCCGCTATTAACTTTATAAGGGCGATTAGAGATACAGGCGAAAAAATCTATATTGTGGGCACGGATTGCAGCGAATATTATATACACTTAGCTAGAGAAGTGAACAAAAGATTTGTTGTCCCTAGATATAGCGATACAGATTACATCAAAAGATTGAATGAGATTATTGAGAGAGAAGACATCCGCTTTCTTCATGCGCAGCCAGATGTAGAAGTAGGAAGAATAAGCGAAGACAGAGAGAAAATAAAGAGTAAAGTTTTCTTACCCGACAAAAAAACTGTTAAGCTCTGTCACAACAAATTTGAACTAATAAAACACCTCAACGAAAATAATTTGCCTGCAGCAAAAAATATTTTGATAAAAGAAGAAGATGATATCAGAATTGCTTTTAAAGAACTGGGCAAGAGGATTTGGCTACGCGCGATTAGAGGTGCAGGAGGAAGAGGTTCTCTACCTGTAGAAAAATTTAGTCACGCTAAAGCTTGGATCGATTATTGGAGGGGGTGGGGAAATTTTGTTGCTGAGGAGTATCTACCTGGAAGAAACATGGCTTGGCAGGGCATTTTTAAAGATGGAAGTTTGATAGTGAGTTTGGTTTGGGAGAGAATTGAATACATAATCTCACATGTAAGCCCGTCTGGAATCACGGGAACTCCATCAGTTGCTAGAATAATTACACATGAGAAGGTAAATGATATTGCTGTTAAAGTTGTTGATTCTCTAACACATAAACCACATGGCATTTTCTCCATAGATTTCAAAGAAAACGAGTCAAGGGTTCCTTGTGTTACTGAGATAAACCCTGGAAGGTTCTTCACGCCTTCATATATGTATGTGAAAGCAGGTGTGAACCTTCCAGAAATTTACTTAAAACTTGCCTTTGATGAACCAATTCCAAAGTTGCCTAAATTTAACGCTTTCAAAGAAAAAGTGTTATGGATAAGGGGAATAGATGTTGAGCCTGTTGCTCTAAGAATTTAAATTTTAAAGTTTCCTTTGAATTGCTAAGGTTTTTGTAACTTCCTCTTCTAGGAGACTTAGCACTTTTTTTCTTATTGACAAGTACTTTTCATCAGTATAGCTTCTGGGTCTAGGCAAATTTACGTTTATTATTCCTTTTACTCTTCCAGGTCTAGCTGTCATGACCACTATTGTATCCGCGAGATATACTGCTTCGATAACTGAATGGGTGACGAAGACAACTGTTTTTTTCGCCCTTTCCCAAATTTTTATCAACTCTTGTTGCATAACTTTTCTTGTCTGTGCATCTAGGGCACCGAAAGGTTCATCCATTAATAAAATTTCAGGATTGTAAGCAAGGGCTCGAGCTATACCTACACGTTGCTTCATGCCTCCTGAAAGAGTGTGTGGATAGGCATTTTCGAATCCCTTTAATCCAACCATGTTCACATAATACATCGCCTTCTTTACGGCGTCTTCTTTAGGGACGCCCATTATTTCTAATCCGAACATTATGTTACCCAAGACCGTTCTCCAAGGATACAAATTGGGTTCTTGAAAGACGAATCCTCTATCTGGGCCAGGTTTTGTTAAGGGTTTACCGTCAAGTAAAATTTCACCTTTTGTAGGTTCTTCAAATCCAGCAACCAAATACAAAAATGTGGATTTACCGCACCCTGTGGGACCAACTATTACTGTAAATTCATTTTCTCTTACTTCTAAATTAAAATTCTCAAGGGCAGCAACTTTACGTTTTCCCTCATCAAAAATCTTGGTAATGTTAATTGCCTTTAGCTTAATTCTTCCTTTTCTCAATCTATACCCTCTTTTTAATCATACCCCACTTTTCAATAGTTTTTTTCTCTAGGGCCCCAAGGACTAAATTGTCTATTATCAGCCCCCCTAGGGCAATGATTACCAAACCTGTAAACATAATGTTAACAGCGTTAAAAGCCCTTGCTGCATAAACCAGATATCCTATTCCGCCTGAAATCGAGGCTAACATTTCTGCACCTACTAACGCCCTCCAAGAATAACCAACTGCAAGTCGCAATCCTGTTATTATGGAAACAGAGGCCCCTGGCAAGAGAACTTTAGAGAATATTGTCGTTTTCTTTGCGCCCATTATTTTAGAAGCCCAAATCAGTTCTTTGTTTATACTTCTTATTCCATTCATAGTATTGTAGACGATGGCAAAGAAGCATCCTAGAAATATTGCAAGAATTATTGTTTCATCGCCTATTCCCACAGTTATTAAAAACAAGGGAACCCAGGCAATTGTGGGGACAGATATTAAGAGACTAAGTATCGGAGATGCCATCCTATAAAAATGCTTGTTTATTCCCATTAAAATTCCCACTCCTATCCCTAAAATGGCACCTAATCCATAACCTATTGTGAAACGATAGATACTTCTGTAGAGGTAAACTAACAATGTTGGTTGTGGGACAGTTAAACTGTACATAGTTAACGTGATACGAGAAGGAGAAGGAACGAGTTTGGGATCTAGAAGATGGAAAGTGGCCAATAGTTCCCAGATAGCCAAAGAAATCAGTAGTGGGAATAGAAAGCGGAGCACTTTAACTATTTTAGAAATTGGAAAAACCATTAAACAACCTCCGGCCGCACCATACCCCACTTTTCTATTGTTTTCTGTTCAATAAGCTTGATTAAACTTTCAATGAAAAAATAAAGTGCAGCCAAAACTATTATACCGCCATAAATGATTGAAGGCTGCAGGTAGTCCCGAGCATCGAAGATCATGAAGCCTAAACCCCAAAGACTTGCAGCAATCATCTCTACTGCAATTATTGTTCGCCAACCCCTAGCTAAACCGAGTTTAAATCCTGTGAAAATGAAGGCTGCTGATGAGGGTAATAATACTTTGAAAAAAATTGTTTTCTCGTCTGCACCCATAGATTGTGCAGCCCATATCATTTCTTTTTTAACACTTCTAACTCCTGCTGCAGTATTGTAAACTATCGGAAAGAAAGCCGCAAGGGCTCCTACCGTTATTATGGTGGGATCTCCAAAACCTAACCAGATCATAAATATAGGCGCCCAAGCAATTCCTGGAATTGGCATAGCAACGGTGATTAAAGATTCGAAAAACCAGTAAATTTTGTTACTTCGTCCCATTAATATTCCGAGTCCTACTCCAATAGCTACTGCGATTATAAAAGAAAAGAATAAACGGTATAAGCTAAAGTAAATGTGGGTAATTAGAATTGGCTGCCCACTTAATGAAGTTTTAAGAAGAAGCTTCCACAGAGCTGTAAAAATTTCTGTGGGACGAGAAATCAGAGCAGGGTTGAGCATTTCAAGTCTAGAAATAGCTTCCCATATGATTAAGAGTAGAAAAATTGGGAAAAAGAAATACAGAATTGTCTCAGCAAGCCTTTTGGCGTTCATCTGATGCGCCGCTGAATTCGCTTTTAGGTTTGATTCCGTAATTGCTTTGCGTCTTCAAGGAAGCTTGTGTCGTAAACTAGTGTTGGTATTTTGTCTATTTTTCCTTGTTCATGGAGAAATTCGGCTGTGTCGTAGATGCTTTGTATGATTGAATAGTCAAATTCTATTGTGAAGTTTATGCGTTGAAACACTTTTTCAAAGGCTTCAGCAGAAACTTCTATTCCCATCTGCGCGGCGGCATTTGCAGCTATTTGGGCACATTCAGAAGGATTATTTTTGATCATTTCAGCCTTATCCAGTTGTGCGGCGAGAAACCTAACGATTAAATCTCTATGCTCATAAGCAAATTTCTTGGTTGTATGAATGGATACTGGAACTAGTGCAACATCGCCGTATGTACGCAGTATTCTTCCAATTCCTTGTGCTTCAGCTATTGCAGGTGTAGGCTCCCAAGCTGTGAACGCCTCGATGTTTCCGCTTTGTAATTGAGCTATCATGTCTTCAACCTTCACATTTACCCAGTTGAAATCTTCCCACCTGTAATTTCTGCCCAGTTTTTCAGAATAGGTTTGATTAAAAAATCTTCTTAGTACACCTTCGGCTCCTGTTCCAAAACGTGTTGCTACAGTTTTTCCAATGAGGTCCTCCCATGAATTATAGTTAGAATCATTACGCACCACGGTTGCGTATCGGTTGCCTCTCTGCAGAGTGCCAATGATCAAAGCATCATTTGGAATTGCATTAAACAAAGCAATAGTTTTGCTGTCAGCCCCACAGTTGACATCGATTTTTCCAGATATTAAGGCTTCATTGTTTTCCGCTCCAGAACTGAACAGAATGTGTTCAATGGTAAGATTATACTTGGTCCAAAAGTCAGGTTTTCCAAGTAGAAGAAATTCACCTGGATAATATTGCCCGCCATATCGTAGGTCAACTGTTTCACGGTTTAGGTAAAGGGCTATCTGCCAGCTTGCTATAGAGATTACAGCAATGAGGACTACAACTATCGATATTTTTATTTTAGTGTCCATATAATCGCCTTAAAGGGACATTTTTAAATTCCTATTTAAACTTTTCCTTTTCCGATTAAAAATGTGTCATTAGTGGAAAAATTTAAATCTAAGACTTCCTTAATAAGAAAATTATGTGGCTAGAATTATTACAGAATTCCTTGGAAGAAGGGTTTGGAGAGAAACTAAAGGAGGCTATAACAAGGCTTGGAATGAATATCAATGATTTCGCTAGAATAAGCAAAATACCAAAAGGCACGTTATATAAGATAATTTCTGGCGAGAGAAAGAACTTCAGAGTTTCAACATTAAAGCAAATAATTAGAACTGTTAGAAAAATTGAGGGTTACGAGCATGAACACGTCATAGGTGTGGTAACCAGTCGAGGAGCCCTAGACACTATAGGTAAAATTCTTCAATTAAATGACAGAGAAATAAAAATAAAAGAATATCCTGCTACAACAATTGAAGAAGAGATAATTCAAGGAGTTAGGGCTGAAAAGGAGGGAGTGAAAGGACTAGTCTGCGGGCCTATTGCAGCAAACACCCTAGAAAAGGTGGTTACCATACCCATAGTTTCTTTAAGATTTGAGGAGGGGCCTCTAATTAACGCAATAAAAAAGATAGCAGAAAAAATTTGACGAGAATGAAAAGCTATGGGAAGTTTACTGTTATAAAAGGCGCAGTAAATGTAGCAATAGAACACTTGCAATGTTATAAGGAATAGAGAGGATCGTTTAGAAAGTTTCATTAGGCATTAATGTTTTCCTTGAACTCTTTCTCTGAGGAAAATCTGAGGATTACGAACGGTTAAAGCGAAGGCATAGAAGTCCCAATTATAAAAATTATGATGTATGTTGCAGAAGCGGGTATTTAACGACTTCAAGTTAATTCTAATCTTTCCAAGAAAACAGGAATTTTCATTAGGACGGAATGTTTATGAAACAAGTTTAGAGAGGAAGTTGCGACATAGATATTAATGAAAAGATAAAACTGGGTTTTGTGGCTAAGACGCTAGGTGTAGATCTATATTTAGTTACCATAGGCATTTAGTAGATATTACAAGAAAAGAACTTCAGAACTTCCTATGTTTGCTAAGGCTTAGCAAGCTTTCCTTGGCTAAAACGTTACAGGATTTCGTTTAATTTATATATTTTGAATTTCGAATTCCGTGTTAAAGCAATTTCTCGGTAGGTTTTGTTTTCTTTGATGATATGTATATCGTTGTCTTCTGTTATTAGAGCATCACACTGGTTTATAGCAGATGAAAGAATCAAGCAATCTATGAAGTCGTTAATAATGTTTCTGAGTTTGAAGGCTGTTAATAGAATTGTACTTTCATGCATCCCAATACTGTTTATTGTTTCGTTGTACGCCATCACTCTGATACCTTTTGCTACTCTTTCAGCCGGAATTTTTCCAGCAGCAACATATTTGGCGCCTTTTGCAGATAGTTCGAATATGGTTATGTTGCTTATGAAGATTTTGTGTCCTTTTTGTATTAGTTTAATGGGCGCATCTTTTGGCAGATTTTTAATTATAATGCCTATGGCTGGCAGGAAGTATGTGGTATCTAATAGAAGTTTCAAGTTTCAGCCTTCTGAGAGAGTTTTCTTCTGAATTTGTGGAATTCTTCGAGGGTTATTTTTACTAATGGCGGCTCTTTTAATATTTCTTCGAGGCTTGGTAGAGGTTCCACTATAAGTCTTCCATCTTCTACTTTGTAAAGCACTCTTTTATGAGCGTGAAGTCCTAATTTTTCCCTGATTTCTTTGGGTGGGAACAACTCTCCTTTCGAACCAACTCGACTTTTAGCCATTTTTCAGAATCACCGAATAAAATAATTATTTATCGATTTATAAGCCTTGCGAAATTTAGACTTTTAGGGAAAACTTCATTTTAGTCATAGCTAATCACTCTTAAAGATGATGCTGCTTAACATAAATGTAGTCTAAGTCTAGTGAAAAAAGGAAAGAAGAAGAATCACGATTATTCAAGATGTTTAAATTGTTGAAATGGGAACTATGGGTTTTTCAATTTTCATTATCGGTTGAAAAATGTGCTTTGAAGTTTTCTCTACCGAAATCCAACAGGTTCCATGCTCGTTCATGTACAAAATAGATTATGGTTTTCACTAAGACTTCTAATAGACCTACACTGGCACTTGTCATTATATCTCTTGTCAGCAAAAATACTAAGATTACAGTGGTAGATGTTGCTACAATTCGCCAAGAAAGCGTTTTCATCAAAGTTCTTACAGGCTTCTCCATAACTGTAACTCCTTTCCTTATGCTTGAACGTCGAGAACTATTCCAGCTGCTGCTGCACCTTTTTTACCTTTAATGATAAATCTTCCTAGTTCAGGAAACTCTGAGTATTTTTCTATGCATATCGGCTCAAGAGCTGTGAACTCTGCTTCGCCTACGCTTCCTTCTTTTAGGATTTCTGGATATTCGGATGAGACAGTAAGGTTGACAGGGTCGATTTCACTAAGGATTTTTTGTATTTTACATCTTTTTTCAGCTGTTCCGTATCGAATGATAATTTCGTTGCCGTTTTGGATCTGGGTGTCAGACAATAGGATTATTTCTGCGGAGAAACTTTTGACTATTTTTGGTGGAGTTTTAGTGTGGCTAAGTACTTCGCCTCTTTCTATGTTGTCTATTCCTTCAACGATTAGACCTACTGATTCTCTAGGTTGGGCGTATTCCTTATTTTCGCCAAATGCTAGGATTTTCTTTAGAACACCCTTTTTGCCTGATGGATTAAAGATCACAGATTCATTAGGTTTGAGGGTTCCAGTTTCGATTTTGCAGGCAATTATTAGTTGGTTGTTTTCGTCTTGGTAGGCATCTTGGACAACTCCTCGCAGCGGCTTGTTCATGGGGATTTTACTTGGGGTTATTGATCTGTCTAGTGTGTCGATTAGGGTTGCTCCGATATACCAGTTCATTTTTTCAGATTTTTTGTAGACGTTGTCTCCTTTTATGGCTGAGACCGGGATCATTGGCACATTGGTGTAGCCTAAATTCTTTAAGATCTGTTCTAATCGGTTGCAGGTGTTGCGATAGATGTTTTCTTTATAAGCGACAGCATCCATTTTGTTTACCGCTACGACTACTTGTTGAATGCCCAGTGTTTTTGCTAGGAAGGCGTGTTGCCGGGTTTGATCTTGTATGCCTTCTTTTGCTGAAACGACAAGGACGGCTGCGTCTGCTTGGGATGCTCCTGTGAGCATTTTTTTGATGAATTCTTTGTGGCCAGGGCAGTCTATGATTGTGTAGAGATATTTCTTGGATTTGAAAGGTGTTTGCATAATGTCTATTGTTAAACCGCCTTTTCTTTCTTCTTCTAAACTGTCAAGCAAATAGGCGAATTCAAACTTCTTTCTTCCAGTTTCCTTTAATTCTGCTCTTATTTCATCGAGTTTTTGTTTTTGAATGGCCTTTGAATCGTAGAGCAGCCTGCCAATTAATGTGGATTTTCCATGATCCTTATGACCTATGACTACTAGGTTTATTCTAGGAAAACTCATTTTTCGCTATCCTCTCAATGATTTTGTAAAAGCTGGTTATTTCGGGTAAATTAAGTCCTAACTGGATGTTTGATGAGTAAAAGCCGTTTCTGCTGTGGTCGCCGTATCTTCCCACAGCCTTCATTCCGTGATCTGAGATTATAAGGATGAGGTCTTCTGAAGGTTTAGCTTCTTCTGCGATCTTGTCAAGTTCTTCATACACTGTTGCCATTTTTTCGGTTAATCCGAAACTTAGGTGTCCGATAGCGTCTGCCAGATTGAAATATCCTATAAGTAATGGAAATTTTCCAAGGTTTTTGAAGAATTCTTTTTTGTTTTCTTCATGGTTTTTCCAGATTAGACTTTCGTATTCTTCTACCGTCACTTTATCTTCGAAGTAACCTTTGAGAAGTTTTCTTTCTTTTTCATGGTTTTGTTGTTTGTAAGAAAATGCTGGTAAGTCGATTACTTTGTATTTCTGGAAGAATTTAAGGAAGGTTTGTTCTGGGTGTAGTTTGAACTCCCACTGGGTTTTTATTGGAATTTCTTTTTCCATGTTTTTACCTGTTAGAAAAGATGCCCATAGGACAATTGTTCTTTCTTGGTTGAAGCCTTTGAGGGTTGTTTGACCGTGTTCTTTTTGTATTAGGTTTTTGCAGTTGAATTTTTGTACATAGTTGTTGTCGAGGGCGTCTAGAGCCAATATTATCATGGAGGTTTCCCTTACATGTAGCCTAGACTTCGCAGTTTCTGCATCATGTAGGCTTTTTCCTTGTCTTGGGCTCTTCCTGCTCTTTCTGGTGTTTTTGATGTTTTTATTTCTTGGATGATTTCGTCTATTGTGCTGGCTGTTGAGGGAACAGGTACTGTGCAGGGCATGCATCCTAGGCTTCTGTATCTTTTACCGTTTTTAGCAAAGTATAGTGAGTTTACTGGCAGATTTTCTTGTTTTACGTATTGCCAGACGTCAAGTTCTGTCCAGTGGAGTATTGGATGGACGCGCATGTGGGAGAAATCTTCTGAGGGTTTTACGTATAGGTCCCATAGTTCTGCTGGTTGGTCTTTGTAGTCCCAGCGGAAATTTTCGTCTCTTGGAGAGTAATATCTTTCTTTAGCTCTGATACCATGTTCGTCTCTTCGTATTGCCAAGATTAGTGCATCAAATTTTCGTTCTTTTATTAGGTTTTTTAGTGCTTCTGTTTTGAGTTTGGTGCAGCATTCGAGTCTTCCTTTTTTGGGCGACATATCGTTTTTTAGAGCGTCTTCGTTTTTTGCTAAGAGTAGGTTGAAGCCCCATTCTTTTGCGATTTTGTCTCTGAATTGGTACATTTCGGGGAATTGATAGCTTGTGTCTATGTGAATTACTGGGAAAGGAATCTTACCGAAGAAGGCCTTTTTGCACAACCAGAGAGTTGCTGTTGAATCTTTTCCCATACTCCATAAAACTGCTAGGTTTTTGAACTGGGCTTTTGCTTCGCGTATTAGTGCTATACTTTTCTTTTCTAGTTCTTGAAGATAATTCTCCATGATTTTATGCTCCTATTCTAATTCTAGATTAAGTAATGATATTTAAACGTTGTTAACATGAAATATAAATGATATGTCATTTATTTGAGGGATTAACAAGTCTTTAAGCTAGTTGGTTATTTCTTGGAGGAAAGTATAATGTACTATACCTAAAAGTGAAATATAGGTAAATTATAGTATACCAATGTGACAGAAAATCTAGAAAAGTTTAACGAGTGGAGGTTTACTTGAAGGGTGAGAAAGGAGTTAGCTTTGCTTTTTAAAAGTATATTATGCTTAAATGATGTATCGTTTGTAAATCAGTGAAAAATTAAATAGTGAGTACTCCATTATGATGCGATAGGGAAGAAGTATGGTTGAGTATGTTAATATCCCTATTCCGAAGCCGTTATATGATAGACTTGCAAAGAGTTTAAAGGGAAGCGGATATCGCAGTACAACCGAATATATAATTTATCTGATAAGGAAAAACCTTCCAGACCTAGAATCTACGAATATGGAAAGAAGACTGAAAGCATTGGGTTATTTGCCATGATATTTTCGATAGGCTTTTATGTTCTCTGTTTTACAAGATTGGTCATATGATATATAGAGAGGAATAGTATTATGGGAAGGAAAGAAAGAAAGGAAAAAGAGAAGTTTGCTGAAGTTCTGATACCTACGTCCCTCTTCAATAAAATCAAGGAGAGGATTAAGGGCACAGGTTTTTCTTCAGTTTCGAGTTATGTTACCTATGTTTTGAAAGAAGTGTTAAGTGAGGAAGAGGAAGAAAAAGAAGTTTTCACTAAGGAAGACGAAGAGAAAATAAAAGCCAGATTAAGGGCATTAGGATACATTGATTAAATTAAGAGATAAATGATGAATTTTTAGGCAAAGGTATCACTTTGCCATCTATATCTTTGGGTATTTCTAATTTAAGAAAATTCAGTATGGTGGGAACAACATCATATATTTTTATTCCATTTGACCAAGATGGATGCAATCCTTTTTTATGAACTAATATTATACCATCTGGATGATGGGAAGAGAAGTCTCTTCGTACTACAGATTTAGGAGCTATAACGTTACCACGAAACGCAAAACCCTTGTCAAAATTAGGAATTATTACTAAATCAGGCATGGTTTTTAGCTGTTTCCCCCGATAAAGTTCTTCTTTTTTCCACACTCCTCCAATGAAGGAAGTGTTTTTTAGCTTTGAGGCTAGAAAATCAATTATACCTTTTTCATTTACATATATACCAAATCCATGGGCAAATGCCGTCGACAATTTTGGATTGACATAAGTAGATAGTTTAGCTCTAATATCGACTCTCAATAACTGTTTGTATACCTTTGACAACATTAACTCGACATATGAAGGTAATCTAGAAATAAATTGGTAAAAAATTTCAGGGAGATGGAATTGTATTTTAGGACTGTCAACTTGTCTTTGACAAGCAAGATCTTTAATGGTTTGTCGTTCAACCCTTTTTACTAATCCTAGTTCTTCAAGGAAAGAGTTTAAATATACACCGTAATGAAATTTCTCAAAGCCATGATCAGAAACCACAATAATTAAATCTGCGACATCTTTAACTACTTTGAAAGTTTCATCAATTTTCCCGAATAATCGCATTATCTTCTCATTTCTATTCATCACTAAATCATAGTATCTATGGAATAAATGATCTGGCTCGCTATAAACAGCCCAAAAAAGGTTCCAATCAACCTTTTGTAGAAGGGTATTAACGGTTTCAACTCGACTTGATAAGTCAGCATATTCTGCATCCCAATCTTTTTTGAGTAATGGAGAAGATTTAACAAGTGTCGGACCCCTATAATTCTCTGCGTATTGTTCTATTTCAGGCGAACATTTTATTTCAGGGGAGAGCCAGTCAGTGATCACAGATGACCCAGGAATTCTTTTAATAGGATATGTCAGAATCTGGTTTATACACACGCTTTTTAGATTTTGTACTGCCACCATTTCATGTATTCTTAGGTATTTTACATCACGAGAACTCATAATTTTTATACCATCATAGTTTTTTGTTGGTTGTGTGAAACCGAAAATTCCATGCTTTCCTGGATTTACGCCTGTAGCGAGACTTGTCCATGCTGGTCCTGATTCGGGTGGAATCGTTGACTTCAGTATTCCCTTAAGTGATTTTTTCGCAAGCTCTTCAAGGCTAGGCATAACTTTCCATTGAAAAAGCTTATGGAGAATGCGCCAAGACATTCCATCTAAGCCAATCACTGCAACCTTTCTGGTCATAACGTCTCTCCCAATAATTCCTTCAAACGTTTTCTTTGTTCCCTAAATTTTTCTATTTCTATAGCAGGCCTTCCTACAACTGTGGTTCCATCAGGCACATCATTTATTACAAGGCTTCCAATTCCTACAAAAACATTACTTCCTATTTTTATACTGTTTTTAATGGTTGAATGCGGCGCGATGTAAGTGTAATCTCCGATTTCAGTTGCACCCGCAATTAAGGTCATACCTGTTATTATACAGCATTTCCCAATTTTTACTTCATGCCCAATATCACAGTTTGGTCCAACTTTAGTGCCTTCTCCTATAATCGTCGGCCTCAGCATTCCTTTCTGGACTGTCGTGTTGCTCCCAATGTCAACGTCATCTTCAATAATAAGATAACTTAAATGTGGGATTCTTTTAAGTTCACCTTTTTTGTTTCTTCCATAATCCAGTCCTTCCGCTCCTACCACAGCATTAGCTCTTATAGTAACTCGATTTCCTATGATAGTATTGCCGTAAATTACAGCGCCCGGATGAATGTTAACATTTTTACCTATTTTCACATTTTTACTAACATATGCATAAGGCGATATTGCTGGTCTTTCTTTTACAAAGAATTCTTGGAGGATTCTTGCAAAGTCATATTTTGGTGTTTCACTAAGTATAAGAGTAGATTTGACTTTCAGTTGTTTAAGCCTTTCCTTAAGGTGTTTCTGGCAAATTACTATTCCAGCATTCGTTTTCCTTATAGCTTCTAAATCTTTTTCGTCGTCTTTCAGAAAACAGTAGGCCAACTCATCAGGTTTAGCTGTGTATAGATATCCTGGTCTGGTTATTTCTTTTAAAGGATTACCTAAAATTTCACACTTAAGAAACGATGCTATATCCTTAGCGTTCATTCATCATCAACCAAAAAGAGCTTTCATTGCGTTTTGATTGAAAAATTTTTCATGATTCTCTTCTTTAACATACTGTTTCCATTCTTCAACTATACTGAAGGGCAGTAATGGATAATCGCTTCCAAAAATAAATTTTTGGCTCAAGTATTTGTTCATAGCAATTATGTAGGATTGGGGCAAATGTTTAGGTCGCAATGCGCTAACCTCTAAATAGACGTTAGGATGTCTATGTGCAATTACCAAAGGCAAGTCTCCAAAACCATTTCCAGCGTGAGACATCACTATCCTTAAATCAGGAAAGTCAACTGCGATATTATCTATTCGAAACGGATGATTAAGATAAAGCTTGGCGCCTGTATAATAATGCAATGATGAATGTATAATCACACACACATTACAATCAGCGCAAAGCGCATACAATGGATAGAGTTTTTTGTCGTCAATAGCCATGGGAGGATTCTGCAAAAGTCCGCCGAAGTTAAAACCAAGCAACCCTTTTTTCAGGGCTCTTTTTAACTCTTTATATGCATTCATTACCCCTTTTTCCAATTTTGCTCCTGCAATTCCAAAAAAAATGTCTCTGTAATCTTTACACATTTTTAAGACGAATCTATTTCCTTCAGCACTACCTGAACATAAAACCGCATTTTTTATTCCAGCTTTTTTCATTTCTTCTATAGTTTCTTCAGGAGTTTGAAATGTTAATCGTGGCCTCATCTTATAAAAATCGATGTACCTTTCAAACTGAGGAATTGGTTTAGGAACCCACGCTTTTAAAGCTTCAGGAGTTCTTAGTCTAATTCTAAAGTCAATCACTTTCTTCCCCCCTTAACCAAATCGTTATAAATTTTCATAAACTTTTTTGTTACTTTTTTAGGATTATGATAAAATTGAAAATATTCAAACTCTCTCTTCCATAAGTCTTCGTTTCTCGAAGAAAGCACCGCATCTGCAATTTCTTCTATAGTAAAAACATCGAGAAGAGGAAAGTCCTTGTATTCAGAAAACTTAGAGGAAACATGTGCTACAACCGGTCTTCCACAGGCAATAGCCTCCAAGGCAACCATCCCTAAGGTTCCCCCAACGCCAATTGATGCAACAACACTATGGGCACTCCAATAGTATTTTGGCATGAGAACATGAGGAACGGGAGGTAACACTTTAATACGTAATCCTAATTGCTTTGCAAGGTTGAGAGTTTTATTGGCATCAACCCCATAACTAATAATGCTAACATCTACCTCGTTTTCGATTTTTTTAAGAGCCCTTATTACCTTGTCTGTACCTTTAACTTCCCAATCACTTGCCCCCGCAACTAATACTTTTATCCTATCAACAATTTTGTTTCGAGGTTTTGGGTAAAAAATTGTTGCATTTACAAGATTAGGTATGTACTCAGCACTTTCGTTAAATTTCTTCGCGATTTCTAGTAGGTTCGGCGTGCTTACGATAATTTTGTCGCATTTTTCCACATTGAAACGAACTATTCTGCTCCATGCAAAATGTTTAATGCTACTTCTTAAATCACTTCCATGGGCATGCCCTATCACAGGTCGCTTTCCAAGCTTTAAAGCAATGTAACAGTCCTGAAGCAAGTAATGTATATGATAGACATCGCCATACGATCTTAAAATTTTCCAAGCAATACCAAATGTTTTATCCAAAAATCCACGCGAACGTTTTAAATGCACAAATTCTACATTCCGAGGGAAATATCTAATCAAAGTATCTCCAACAAAAGCACAATCATTGACCATAACAATTTTCATTCTTAATCGTTCCAGTTCTCTGAATGATATAATTGTTTCCTTATCAAGAACTTTTCGGTTATATTAAACTGGTATAAAAGATTGAATAAGTATTATTAACGACAAATTTCAAAACAAAATATTGCAATTAAGTATAGATAACCTGATCTTTAAGGTGGAAACTTGGCTAAAAATGAGATACGACTCCAATACTCTGGTTTCGTAATTTTCGCAGCCAAACTACTCAGCATAGCTACAGGTTTAGCCTTTCAGTTCATGATTGCACGAACAACAACCACAAGCGAGTATGGCTTATGGTTTAACCTAAACGATTTGTTAACATATTTCACCTTACTAGCTGCAGTTCTCCCTTTTTGGGCCATGAGGTTCGTAGCAAGAGGAAAAAAGGGAGCAGTTAAAACAGGTGTTGTCGCAAATTTAATCATTTCAACAGTAGCTACAACCATATATCTTCTTCTTATCCCCTCCATAACATACTTACTGAACATACCTCAACAGTATCTCTTTCTATACTTCTTAATATCCATCCAAATAATAGAACTATATTTTCTCAATGTCTTACAATCTTGCTTACGAGCCAAAGTTCCGCACACCATAGGATATGGATTACTTGTTGCAGAAATATGCAAAGTTGTATTAGGTTATCTGCTCATAATTCGTCTTAACCAGCCTCTTTTTGGAGCAATGATAAGCCTCATCGTAGCCTTCATCATCCAGATAGTTTACTACATCACGCTTTTACATGAAGAATTAAAGCAACCTATTGAATGGAAATACGTTAAAGAATGGCTTAAAGGCTCCGCCGCAAACATCTATAATGTTACAGGAAATCAAATTGCAGCCTTCATATTCATCCTACTATTCGTCTACGGAAGCGAAGACGCCAGAGGATACTTCGGGGCAGCCAGACAAATTGCAATGATCATCACATATTCCTCATTTCTAGCCTTTGCACTATATCCAAAGTTACTAACAGACAAAAAAACCGAAGACGTTGAAACCTCTTTAAAAATGATTCTCATGTTCGCCATTCCAATGGTTGCCGGTGTGTTAGCACTACCAGATTCATTCTTAACACTTTTACAAGTAAAATATGCTGATGCCGTACCAGTTCTGATAGTATTAACAATAGATGCCTTTATCCTGACACTTTCCACCTTCCTCAACTTCATCCTTTTCGGCCTAGAAAAAGTAGACGAAAAAGCCACAATATCCTTTAAAGAGTTAACCAAAAGCAAATTATTTCTAGTTTTTTCCTTACCATATTTCCGTTCATTCATAACGCTACCAACAACATTCATTGTTTTATCCACTTATACACAAAATCAACCCTTAACCTCAGCACTCGCAGTCAGCATAATCAACTCATCCGCACGCTTCATAATGTTTATAGCTCTATACATGGTTATTCGAAAAATGATCAAAATAAAAATTCCACGGAAAAATATCGCCAAATACGCATTCGCCTCCGTTACTATGGCCGCAATTTTATATTTAATGCCACATCCTAAAAGAATCACAACAACACTGGCCATGACTGCCTTCGGAGGAATATTCTATTTCGCTTTGCTTATAGCCATTGATAAGGAAGCGAGAGATTTAGTTAGCTCTATTTGGAAGGAATTAACCTCAAGGATATGATAAATCATTCATCACGCTTGAGATTAAATCAAATTTGTTTATCGGACTTAAGCCTTTAAGAGCAAACTTTATATCGTACGATGTACTATATCAATAATAGACATATGTCCTGTTTCGGACATATTGTATATATGAAAAACACGTATACACGTGATGAAAATGCTACAAATATTAACCCCCACAATCTGGATATGTTTTGCAATCTATGCAATTTGGTATTTTACACTTGCAAAACACCCCCACCCAATAACCACCAACGAAGCAAAAATACTATGGAAACTTCACAAGCAAACAACCCACTGCAAAGCAAAAAAATGGTGGACAATAAAACAAAAAAACAATCTAATAGGATTTAAATGCCAATGCGGATACCAATACATACAAAAACGCCCAATAAAAGCCAAAACCCCAACAAACATGACATACTCATATTACAAACCCCTTGAAAAGCTACACACCCCCTACAAATAATAAATAAAACCATAAATTCTCAAAAGCCAAGCAAACACAAAACTTCACAAAATAAATAATAAACTAAATGCTCTTTCACATTATCAACTTAGACAAAAAATTTTTTAATTCTTCCTTATTTTTCAAGCCACGAAAAATAGCCTTTCCCGTTCCATAAAGCCGAAAGGACACATTATCATAAGTCAATTCAAAAATTATGGTAGAAATAGCCTTCTCTTTCTTAGCTTTTCCTAGAATTTTTGCTATAACTTCACCCTTTTTATCATACTTAAATATAACAATGAAATTCTTTTCATCCCCACAAGTTTCTTCTATCCTTGCTACATAATCTTCAAGAGCAACCATCAGAACCGTTCAAGCTCCTTAAGAACCTCAATAAATTTATCGATTTCTTCACGAGTGTTATAAATATAGAAGCTTACTCTAGCTGTAGATTTCAGCTCAAACCTCTGATGTAACGGCTGAGCACAATGGAAACCACTTCTAATCATAATACCATAACTGTCAAGAAAAAGCGCTACATCATGAGAACTTAACCCATCCACATTGAAAGGAATTATTCCACACTTAGATGAAACATCTCTTGGCCCATAAACCTTAACTTTTTTGCACTCTCGCAGGCGTTCCATAGCGTATTCCGTCAGCCTAACCTCATGTTCCTTAACACTCTCCATACCAACACCCTCTAAATATTTCACTGCCTCCATTAATCCCACCCCTCCACAGACATTCGGAGTCCCAGCCTCAAACTTCCACGGTAAATCATTCCACGAAATGGAGCACCTTCCAGTGGCAGGATTATAAGAAACCTCTCGGATCATTTCCCCCCCACCGTGAAAAGGTTCCATCTCTTCAAGAATCTCCTGTTTACCGTATAAACAGCCTATGCCTGTAGGACCCAGCAGTTTATGCCCAGAAAAAGCTAAAAAATCAACATCTAAAGCTTTAACATCCACCGGCATGTGTGGAACAGACTGGGCACCATCCACAAGCAGAAGTGCATCATTATCATGAGCGATCTTAGCAATTCTTTTCATCTCATTTATTACACCCGTAACATTAGAAACATGACTAATACAAACAAGCCTTGTTCTACTCGAAAACAAATTTTCAAAAGACTCGTAATCTAATGTCCCATCCTCATTTACTCCAGCATACTTTATTCGAAAACCATTCATTCTAGAAAGATTTTCCCAAGGCACAATATTACTATGATGCTCCATTAAAGATATTATCACCTCATCCTCTTCCCCTAGATTATGAAGACCCCACGAATAAGCAACCAGGTTTATCGCTTCCGTTGTACCCCTAACAAAAATCACCTCTTCCATGCCACCGGCATTTATGAAGTCTGCAACTTTTTCATGAGCATTTTCATAAAGCTCGGATGCTTCTTGAGATAAAGTATGAACTGCTCTGTGAACATTAGCATTATATTTTCCATAAAAATTTTTTATAGCTTCCAACACCTGTTTGGGTTTTTGCGTTGTTGCCCCATTATCAAAATATATTAATGGATGATTGTTGACTTTGCGCTTAAGAATTGGAAAATCTTCTCGAATTTTGTAAGGATCAAGCATCATTTTTCCCCTTCCAATTTCATTCTCTTGGAGAGCATTTTTGCCAGTTCTTCTTCCTCTAATGCCTGCTTCTCCTCAAAACTTAACTCTTCCTCTAGCCATTCTGGAGAAGCCCCCTTATTCTTATAATATTTTCTTATCGCCCTCTTTAACGCACCAACAGCCAACACCCCACAATGAAATTTCACACTTGGCAACCCTCCAACCGCTTCTGTAACACGCTTCCAGGAGATCTTCCAAGCATCCTCCAAACTCGTTCCCTTAATCATTTCAGTAACAATGCTAGAAGTAGCTATATTCGCAGCACAACCATAACTTTCAAAAGAAGCCCTCTCAATTACTTCCTCCTCATTTATTTTCAAATAAAAAGTAATCATATCCCCACACGCGGGATTTCCAGCTACCGCCGAAACCGTAGCATCATCCATTTTTCCAAGATTTTTAGGATTTCTAAAAAGTTCAAGAACCTTAGGATTATAAGGCAACGGAATTCTCGACATAACTAATCAACCCTTGTAGTACCCGTTATTCCTCTTAATCGCTCAACAGCTTTAGGAAGAACATCCAAAACATATTCAATGTCCTCTTCTTGATGATATCGAGTGGTCTTCATCAGAATACTGCCATGAGCTTCTTCAAATCTTCGACCTATAGCCACTAAAACATGGCTTGGCTGCAAAAGCCGCCGAGTACAAGCGCTTCCGCTTGAAACATAAACACCACTTAAACTTAACTCAATAGTCAATGCTTCACCTTCACACCTCAAAAAGCTTATATTCACATTATCCGGCGCCCTTTTCTCACCTTTAGGACCATTAAGCTTAACATCAGGAACTCTTTCAAAAATTCCGCCAATCAATTTATCCCGCAACTTTCGCATATGATTAACATTTCCTCTAAAATCTTGAAAAGCAAGCTCCGATGCCTTAGTAAACCCAACAATCAAGGGAGTATTCTCAACCCCTGGCCAAAGCTTTTGCGTACCTATTTGCCCTTCTAAAATTCTCTCAACTCCAACGCCTTCTTTCACATACAAAACACCTATCCCACGGGGTCCTAAAATTTTATAGCTACTTATTGTTGCCAAATCCACGCAGAAATCTTGCACTTTAAAAGGAATCTTACCGTAAGCATCAGAAGCATCCGTGTGAAAAATACTTTCAGAATTCTTCTCTTTAACTATTTTGCATGCCTCTTTAATCGGTTGAATCGTTCCAATTTCATTGTTTACAGCTGATAAACTCACCAAAATTGTTTCTTTATCAACAATCTTTTCCAGCTCTTCAAGGTTTATCAAGCCTTCTCTGTCAACAGATATCTTAGTTGTTGTAAAACCATATTTCTGAAGAAGTTCAGTCACGTGTAAAACGCTTATGGGCTCGATTTCTGAAATAACAATTTTTTTCCCCAAGCTTTTTTTAGAAAAAGCTGTACCAATCAAAGCTAGGTTGTTAGCTTCAGTCTCGCCTGGAGTATAATTAATCTCTTCGACATTTTTGCACCCAAGAAAATTGGCTACTTTTTTCGTTTCTTCCATTATTGTTTCAAAAGCCTCCCAGCCAAGTTTGTGGGTTAATGTAGGATTTCCGTACGCACGCTCACCATAGAAAGGCAACATGGCTTTAACTACTTCTTCAGGAACCCAGCTTGAATTCTCGATATCCAAGTAAACTTCACGCTTTAAACCTTCATGAGCTCTAAGCAGCTCTTTTACATTCTCCACCATTCCAATTCTATCCTTAACCAATAGGCTCTGTGTCAAGGTGTAGTATCACTTATCTTATAGAAAAACATAACCCAGAAGGCAAAAGAATATCCCCATAACACTTTAAACTATCAGATGAATAATTGCTGGTAGAAAACAAAAGGCGCATCCCAGTGAAAATAACAGACTTGCCAATACCCGAACCGATTAAAGAAATCACAATTAGATCTGGAATTGTAGAGCTTTATCCCCCACAAGAAGAAGCCATAAAACTCGGAGTTCTGAAAGGAAAAAATCTTGTCTTAGCCAGCCCTACAGCTTCTGGAAAAACCTTAATCGCTGAACTATGCGCCCTAAAACACCTCTTAGAAGAAAACGGAAAAACTATCTACTTAACGCCCCTGAGGGCCCTAGCCAACGAAAAATTTGAAGAATTCAAAAAATACACACGCATAGTAAAGAAAAACGGAAGAAAAGTGAGAATAGGCATAAGCACAGGAGATTTTGACAGCAGCGACCCATGGCTCGAAAGATACGACATTATCATCACTACCAATGAAAAAGCCGATTCTCTGTTAAGGCATAGAGCCAAATGGATGGACGAAATCTCCCTCATAGTTGCGGACGAGGTGCACTTATTAAATGACGGAGAACGCGGCCCCACCTTAGAAGTTGTTCTAGCCAGACTAATGCAGATAAACTCTGAGATGCAAATCTTGGCCTTAAGCGCCACCATAAACAATGTAGAAGAAATTGCCGAATGGCTTAAAGCAGAATACGTCAAAACTGAATGGAGACCCATTCTTCTAAAGGAAGGAGTATTACTACACAACGAAATTCAATTTAAAGATGGGGACGCTCGTAAAATAGAAAATAAAACAAAAAATCCAGCCATAAACCTAGCCTTAAGCACCTTCAAAGCTGGTGGACAAGCATTAATTTTTGTTTCCACACGAAGAAACGCGGTTACACTCGCCAAAAAAGTCGCCAATAAAATGGAAGAAACATTATCAAA
>MTLU01000027.1 GCA_002010975.1 Candidatus Bathyarchaeota archaeon JdFR-07
ACCGGCCTTCTTTCCGATGAGCTCTATCAGTTCAACCATTCGACAGGAGAAGCCCCATTCATTGTCGTACCAGGCAAGTACTTTAACCATGTCTCCTCCGACAACCATCGTTGAAAGACCATCAACAACAGCAGAATAGGGATTATGGTTTATGTCGCTTGAGACTAATGGCTCTTCTGTGTAATCAAGTATGCCCTTTAGGGAACCCTCAGCAGCCTTCTTAAAGGCCTCATTTACCTCCTCTTTTGTGACGTTTCTCTCAAGCAATGCTGTCAAGTCAACTATAGATACATTGGGGACGGGTACTCTCAATGCCAATCCATTCATTCGTCCTGCAAGCTCAGGTAAAACTAACGTCGCCGCTACTGCAGCACCTGTAGTTGTAGGAATTATGTTTATAGCGCCTGCCCTTGCCCTTCGAAGGTCTCTGTGTACGAGATCCATTATTCTTTGATCATTCGTGTAAGCATGTGCTGTGGTCATAATTGCCTTTTTCAGTCCGAAATTCTCGTGTAAAACCTTTGCTACGGGTGATACACAGTTGGTTGTGCATGAGGCGTTAGATAATATGTTGTGAACATTTGGGTCATATTTATCGTGATTTACTCCCAAAACTATTGTAATGTCAGGGTTTTTGGCTGGTGCTGATATTAAGACTTTTTTGGCTCCAGCCTGAAGATGTTTTGAAGCATTTTCGCGATCTCTAAATCTTCCTGTGGATTCAATAGCAAGATATACATCTAGATCTTTCCATGGAAGTAAGGCTGGATCGGGTTGAGATACCACTTTAATCTCTTTGCCATTAACAACAATGTTTCCGTCTTTTACATGGACATCAGCGTTAAACCGTCCGTGTACAGAATCGTATTTTAAAAGGTGGGCAAGTGTCTTCGCATCTGTAAGATCGTTCACGGCCACGAAGTCAATGTTCGCATTTCTTTCAATAGCTGCCTTGAAAAGCAGTCTTCCAATTCTCCCAAAACCATTTATAGCTACTCTTATCGCCATTTTAAATCACCTTCATATTACGTGTGCTTTACTTACATTTGCCTAATTAATTTTTTGAAGATTCACCTAAGTTTCATAAGAACCATTTCAGCGGTTAGAACTAAGGGTTCCCATGTTTCACAGAGGGGCGGAGCATAAGCCGTGTCTGCCTTCGCAAGTTCTCTTACAGTCATCTGTTTCTGTATGGCAAGAGAAACAGCGTTTATTCGCTGCGTTACTTCCTCGCCTCCTATGATTTGGGCTCCGATTATACGTTGAGACTCTTTCTCCACAACAAGTTTCACTTTTATTGGTAAAGCACCAGGGTAATAGTCTGCTTTTGTCTTTGAAGAGATCGTTCCTGTTACTGTTTCGATTCTTGCTCTTTTGGCAGCGAATTCTGTTAAGCCTGTAGCACCTACATCCATGTCGAAGAGTCTTGTTATTGCTGAGCCCAAAACTCCAGTGAAAAGAGCGTAGCCTCCAGCAGCATTGATTCCCGCAACTTTGCCATGTCTGACAGCCACCGTGCCTAACTGTTGTAATGCTGGTTTTTGAGTAACTATGTGTACAGATTCTGCACAGTCACCTGCTGCATAGATATCCTTGACGCTTGTTTCCATTCTAGCATTAGTCTTGATCCCTTTGGTTTCTCCTAAAGCTATTCCAGCGTTTACGGCAAGCTGATTGTTGGCTCTGACTCCGAAGGCACTGACGAATAAATCTGCATTTATTTGTTCTCCTCCAGCAACTATCCCTGTAACCTTGTCCGTTCCAAGAAATTCTTCGACGCCTTTACCAATAAGAATGTTAATTCCTTTTTGTTCCAGCATTTCTTGAACAAGTTTCGCCATATCCGCGTCAAGCATTCGTGGCAATACTTGTGGCAACAGCTCAACTACGCTGACTTCCAAGCCTCTTTCTTTAAAAGCTACCGCTGTTTCCAATCCAATTAGACCAGCACCCATAACTACTGCTTTCTTAGCTCCATTTTTTATGGCTTGATCGATTTTTTCACCATCTTCTAATGTCCGTAAAGAATGTATGCCTTGTTTTTCTCTGCCTTTTATGGGAGGAATAAAGGAGCTAGCACCTGTGGCTAGGATCAGGCTGTCGTAGGGAATTGTTTCTTTTGCGCCTTCTTTGTTTTTGGCCTCAATTGTTTTGTTTTCAGCGTTTATAGCTGTTACTTTTGTTTCTGTTTTAAGGTTCAACTTCATCATTTGGAAATAGGCTGGAGGAAAAACTATTAAATTTCGGAAGTTAGGTATGTGACCGCCTATCACAAATGGCAGTCCACATCGAGAATAACCAGCATGCTTTTCATGTGTTATCAAAGTTATCTCTGCGGTTCGATCTGTTTTTCTTGCAGCTGATGCGGCATCTACGCCCGCGGCATGGGCACCAATCACTACAATACGTTTGGGCATCGGCCAGTTCCTTCTACTTTATAAGGCTTTTATGCCATTCGACGGCCTTATTGAAGTCCATTAAGTTGGCTAGTTCAGCTTGCAGGTTAGAAGGCTTTACTATGAGAAGCCATCCTTTTCCATAGGGATCTTCATTTAAGATCTCAGGTTTCGATTGGACCTCTTCATTCACTTCTTCGATTGTTCCACTTATTGGTGCAACAAGATCTGAAACGGCCTTCACAGATTCTACTGTGCCATAAGGCTCATTTTGTTTTGTTGTTGTTCCAGAAGTAGGTAGTTCGGCGTAAACAATTTCACGGAGTTGTTTTTGGGCATAATCTGTTATGCCTACTCGCACTTTATCGCCTTCGATTTTTAGCCATTCGAAATCTTTTGAATAGTATAGTCCCTCAGGCACTTCATATCCATCAACTTTTACCATATTTACTCACCTTGTGTAGTTGTTATTCTTTAACTTTTTAACCTTTAAAATTAACTGTTGCAACGGTTATATGTTGAAGATAGATTTTGCTAGAAGACTTTTTATCTTTCGCGTTTTCCTTGAATGAACTCTTCAACCCATTCTTTGGCGAGAGAGTCAGGAACTTGCAGAGGCGGATGCTTAAAAGCATAGGAAGAAATACTGATTAGAGGACCTGCTATTTTGCGGTCTAATGCAAGTTTGACAGCTCTTATTACGTCTATTACAACTCCAGCGCTATTAGGCGAATCCTCTACTTCGAGTTTTACGCTTATTGTTAATGGTCGATCGCCGAATTTTCGTCCTTTAAGCCATAAATAACATATTTTTTTGTTTCCAAGGAAAGGAACAAAATCAGACGGGCCGATTCTTGTGGGTACCTCGTAGGGAACTAGGCTTTTTACGGCTTCTGTTTTGCTTATGCGTTTGGTTTTTAAACGTTCTTCAACTGTCATGTTTTGAAAGTCCGTGTCACCTCCAAGATTCAGTTGATAGGTTTCGTCAACTATAATGCCTCTATCTACACAGAGTCTAACTAAATTTCGATGAAGGATTGTTGCACCCAGCTGGCTTTTGATGTCATCCCCAGCAATAGGTAATCGTTTTTCTTCGAATTTGCTGCTCCAAAAAGCGTCAGAAGCTATAAATTCAGGTATACAGTTTATAAAGGCGCATCCAGCATCTAAGGCTGCTTGGGCGTAAAAGCGTGTAGCACTATGACTTCCAACTGGTAAATAGTTAATAAGGATTTCAGCGCCTGATTTCTTTAAGATATCTACCACTTCGACGGTTTTGTCCTCTTTGTCATTGTAAACGTTAAAGGTTTCCTTCATATGCTCTGCTACACCGTCTAGAATGGGACCGGGCGAAACGTTAACACCTAATAAAGGAACTTCGGAAAATTTGGCTACACAGTTAGGTTCTGTAAATATGGCCTCTGACAGGTCTTTCCCAATTTTTTTCTTATTCACATCAAAGGCTGCAACAAACTTTACATCACGAACGTGATAGCCTCCGAAATTTACGTGCATAAGTCCAGGTACATTTGTGTTTTCCTTTGCATTTTTGTAGTATTCTACTCCTTGAACTAGAGCAGATGCGCTATTGCCTACACCTACAATTGCAACGTGAATTTCAGGCAAACTGGTTTCCTCAACATATTGCTGGTCAAGCTTAGGAAGGGTCTACTGTATAACTTTTTCTAGAAGTATGGCAAAGTTAAAAAGGAACTTTAGTGCAGAAGGCATTAATGATTGGTGGAAAACATGAATGAAGACGAATTAGTAGTGAAATTTGAGCCTTTTAAAGAGATTGTAATTATGGAACACAACTTTTTCTCAAGTCCGGACGATCTTGCAAGGTTTACTTCGGTAATTGCTGGTGGCAAACTTGCGGGAGTGTATTGGGCGGATGGGGTAGCTTTTCTTTATTTTCCTCTTCCGGTATCCACTGAGACTGCCGCAAAAGAGTTAGTAGAAAACAAGCGAGTTTACTGGACATTTGTTGGTTATGCTCTTTTGCCAAAATATCAGTCAACCATAGAGACAAAGGAGAAAATAATAGTTCCAGTCATAGATATGTCTGCTAATCCGATGTTTAGAAAAGTTGCAGGCTATTTGAAAGGGCAGAAATCATCGGTTTAGTAGCGGTATTCTTTCTTTAGGGAAAGTTGTTTTGCCAAAAGCATTAATTCTCAAGGGAGAAGTTTTTTCTGGAAGTGGTGAAGGGGCAGAATATATCAAGCTTCCTTGGGTAAGAGAGCAGATAAGGACAAAACTCGGTTTTGATCCGTATCCAGGGACTCTGAATGTTAGATTACTTGGAAGAAAAGATTTTCTAAAGGATTTATTAAAAAAAGTTAAACCTGAAAAAATTTTACCTAAAGAAGGATTTTGCTGTGGAGTGTGTTTTAGAGCTGTTTTTAGAGGTTTTGTGAAGTGCGGAATAGTTTTGCCGAAAATTGCGGGTTATCCGGAAAATGTTATAGAAATTGTGGCACCAGTAAATCTGCGGGAAAAGTTCGGTTTAAAAGATGGAGAAATTGTTAGAGTTGAAATAGTTAGTTGAATAACTCTATTTCTTTTTATTTTCTAGAAAATTTTTCATATATTCTTGTAGATACCCTTTTTTCTTTAGGTATACTCCGTATTTAACAAGAGCGTTCATGGCTCTTGCAGCATCTTCTGGTGATGGATAAGCGGGGATTCCTAGCTTGTCGAATCTAAAACGGGTATGTAAGGCCATTTCTGTTTCTCCAATGTCACATGCAACAATAGGTTTGTTATACTTACTGGCGACTGCTGCCACCTTGTCAATGTAGTCTTCTTGTATGGCTGGTGTGTGATGTAAGCCAAGTACTATTAGGCCGTGGATTTCTGGATCTTGAAAAAGAATTTCAGTTGTGTATTCGAACATTTCTGAAGTTACGGAGCCGGTTACATCCACTGGGTTGAGGTAGGTGGCAAATTTGGGAATTTTTCCCTCTTCTTTTAGCCTGTCGAATTTTTTTATCGTGCTTTTGGAGAACTTTTTGACGTTTAGTCCATTTAACACGCATTCATCCACGGTCATTATGCCTGGACCTCCAGCACTGGTTATTATGCCGATGTTTTTTCCTGATGCCGGGGGCTGCATTGCTAGGGCTTTTCCAGCATCGAAGAATTCCTCCATGTCGTGTGCTCTTATGATTCCTGTTTGTTCAAAAACTGCGTCGTATATTTGGTCTGAGCCAGCCATGGCTCCTGTGTGAGATGCTGCGGCTCTTGCTCCAGGCGCGGTTTTTCCTGCTTTTATTGCGATTATAGGCTTTTTTTGGGTTACTTTTTTGGCTATTTCCATGAATTGTCTTCCTGATTTTATGTCTTCTACATATAATAGTATAACTTTAGTGTGATTGTCATGAAGTAGGTAATGCAGCATTTCTGCTTCGTTTACGTCGCATTTGTTGCCGAAGCTTACAAATTTGCTTACTCCTATTTGTCTTCCAGCTAGATAGTCTAGGGCAGCAACGCCGAAGGCTCCGCTTTGAGTTACTATGGCCATGTTGCCTGGTAACGGACGGGGCGTTGCAATGACTTCTTCTCCAGTTGTCAAAATTTTTGTTTCTGGGAGAAAGAGCATGTCCACGCCTGTTCTTGAATCATAAACTCCTAAGCAGTTAGGTCCTAAGATTCTTATTCCTGCTTTTTTGGCTATGAATACTATTTTGTTTTCAAGTTCGTGTTTGCCTATTTCGCTAAAACCCGAACTGATTATAACGACGGTTTTTACTCTTTTGGCTGCCGCGTCTTCCATTATTTGAGGAACGATTCTTGCAGGCACGACTGTGATAACTAATTCTATTTCTTCTGGAATTTTGATCAGCGACGGGTAACATGGAAAACCTAGGATAGATTCTTCGTGAGGGTTTACTGGGAAAATTTCTCCTTTGAAAAGTCCTCTACGTTTGTTGTCTGCAAAGTTTTTGAAAATCACATGCCCAGCCTTGTTTATCTTTTTTGTAGCGCCTACAACGGCGACGGAACAGGGAGTAAAGAAAGTATTTAACTGCTTAATCGATAGATCCACTCAGTTCACCTTTTTGCTTACAGCAATAAACTATAGATTTTGAATTAATCGGTTAGTTTATACCCCTATATCTATTTTCTTTCTTGGTTTATGTCTCAACGTTGAACCAATGCCTGATGACTTGTTCAGCGGATTTGCTCCTGTATTCCCAGCCCTTATAAACTGGAATGAAATATCCTTCTGTTCTGTTCCACGTTATGTTAAATAATATGTCATAGAATCTGGCTTGAGATTCGTTGGAGACAACAAAGAAATCTGCGGGTAAATCAGGCGTTACATTTGGCACGTTTGCAGGTGCGACGGGTTCCCACCAGTAATAGTCTGGACCCGTGAAGGCTCCAATGTCAAAAAGAATGTATTTTTGATTAGGATAAGATTCGCTTAAGCGGTGTAATGTTCTGTTAATGAGTTGTTCTATCCATTCAGGGTGCTCATCAATGTCTTTTGTACATACTAAACCAGAAAAAATTATGTAATCATATCCTGTTAAATTGTAAACGGCGAAACCTTCAGGATTGGAGTGAACTCTGAAACCTATTTTTCCATGATATACCTTTCGTATTTTTGGTAGGATCTCCTGCGCCCAGTTGGAAATAGCTTTTTCGTTTTGGTAAGCCAACAGTTGAGGCTCGTTCAGAGGAGAAAACATCTCAACTCCATACTTCTCCGAAATCTTCGCCCATTTCAGAACAAGAGGAGAAACCTTGTCTAGTAACGGCTTCCCACTTGCCTCAGAGGAGAACGGGTTTATTCCAAACTCGGGATGTGCAGGGTTTAAAATCAAAAAAGTTTTGACGCCATTTTTGTGGAACTCGTTTATCGAATTTTTTATTTCATCAACATCTTCACATTCAGTAATGTTTTCATTGAGGAGGCATATTTTAACGCCGATGGCGACTATATTAACGCCGTCAAACTTCAAGTTTTCAACGTCATCCAACGAAATTTTTACCTCTCTTAAAAATGGCATCCACACCCCTTTGTATTTCGTTATAGTTATGTTGGGAGCTGGGATCACGTTTCCTTCCTTAACGGCAAGGTAGAAAAGGCCCATGAAAAGTCCGCTTACCACAACAACCCCGATTATTAAGAGAACTAAAATTTTTGTTCTTGTTATCATAATAGCTCTTAACTAAGCAAGTTAGCTTAAAATGTCTTATGAAGTTGAGGTACACTTGCTTACATGGCCAACTGTTAGATAACAATATGCAAAATAGCAGAAAGCAAATATGCCATTCCAACATAACCCCAACCATCTATGTCTTATGCACAATCATATTTCCAGACTTCTGGTTCTTTTAGCGTAAACGGATGCGTGACACCTGCAAGCTGAATTGCCGCTAGTGCCTATAAACGATTCATTACGCCTAAACAGTTGCATATTTGCCATGCTATCTGCCAAGTAATGCCCTAAACCCGAGGATTTGGATGCTTAGAATTTTCTTTAAGTCTCGAACTAAATTTCACCTCCGCCAATGTAAAACCGCGTTTCTTGCAGAAATTGCACTCAAGTCGTTTCTAGTGCTGCATTTCTCACAAGTCTTCTTTCTGCATCCTCTTGTCCATAGTTACCTACGGGCATTCACACAGCTAGCAGTTCTTGCATGCATTAAGATTTTATCCCAAACCAAAAAAGTGGTCGAAGAAAGGAAAATGGGAAATTTAATTTTGTTTATTTCATTTTTCGTCATCGTTATCTTGTAATTTAAGCTCTTGCCTTAAAGTAAGGCTCAGAAATAATTACCATACCGACTGTCGAAAATCTTAAGAATTCTTATGGTAGCCCGGTTAGGATTCGAACTTCGGTTTTACACAAATCTTTTTAAACAAAAAACGTCAAAAACAAAATCAGAATTAGATCTGAACTCTTCGAACTATTATTATCGGTTTATGTTTTACTGTCTTAAGCATCTTCCAACTAACATCTGTTAAGCCCGTACCAAATTTTTCTGCCATATCCCAAACAGTTCTCCCAGCCCCGGATCCCCTTACTCGATTTGCAAATTCAGCAATTTGCAGTGCCTGCTCTGGAAACATTCTACATCCAGCAACAGCCAGAGGCGTGGCTCTTCTTTTTAATCTAAAAAATCTTCCAACAACATAAGTGATGACACCTCCGAGAGAATATATGCCTTTCATAGGTTTCGGGCGCGGTGTAAAATGAAAATTCCTAAAAGAATATGTTTTATCAGTGTCAGAAATCATAACAAAAACTTTTTTCCCCAATTTTGACAATATTTCCGCTCTTACTTTTTCAGCCAACCTCTGCGCATCTTTCAAAGGTAAACTTACATAAGAGTATGGCAAATTGCTTCCATCAATTCCACCTTCAGAACCAAACATTAAAGCCTGAAAGAACCCAGCATATTGAAGAGCAACCTGCTTATGACGACCCCCCTCTTCTAGCGGATAGTTTCGAAGATTTTGAAGAAGCTTCAAGCTAAATCGACATAAGTGCCCTAAAACATAACCCCAAATAATTCGAATCCAAAATTTGACTATAAAAGTTGCATTTGCAGAGGGTTCAATCTTACTTTCATCCACCAAATTGTTTAAAGCAGTAGCAATTGCTTTTTCTGAAACAACAACAAAATCGCCATTTGCCACTCTACCCCTAATATTTCTGACAATTTCTTCCAGATAATCTTCTCCAGGCATCCAATACTTGGTGATAATGGCTAAAGCTCTATACTTTACCATGCAAATCGTGTTTCCTCCTCAAAAATTAAGCACCTATTACAAGTTTTGGAACTTGTTCTTTATCTGGTTAACATCACATTCAGGTGGTTTCATCTTCCCTTCTGGACAATATCCCAATTCCACACAGGAGGGGCCAGCATTCTCGAAAAGGGAGGGGGCAACATTTTTCACCTGCTTAAGCATTTCCATAGCCACTTCCCTTATCTCCCATTGAGAACGCCTACAACAACGCAGATTAAAAAAATGACGCAATTCCCGCGCATTCATAGTTACAATAATATTTGTTTTTGCAGCGTTAGGCAAGATAAACCTTGCATCCTCCTTTGGAATACCTCTCTCCAAAAGTTTCCGATAGGTTTCGGAAATTTTTTCTAAGGCATCATCAAAAATCCTCTTTGCTTCAATGTTTCTTTCGATAGTAGGCGGAGTCACATACTTCTCAATAGTGTCATAAGTAACGTACCTTTGGCTCTGCTGCGTATAAGAGGCTATACGATGCCTCACAAGCTGATGAGTCATAGCTCTAGAAACCCCTTCCAAGCTAAAAGTAAAAGAAGCATGCTCAATCACCGAAGCATGCCCATAACCAGTAACTCGTTTTATCACTCGCCTAGCATGTTCTAAATCCATCTTCTCAAAAGTTTCAGAGGGACTACCGCTCTTAGTCGAGGTCAAAGCTGCCGTTCCACACAAAAGTTCGGGATCTGCTGTAAACCGTAGAAGCTTGACTTTCATTTTCTAAACCTTCATTCTTTCAGTAGTTTGCTAAATTAATAAATTTGCTTCATTCCAAAAAAGTTTAGGAGATAGGACAGCTTGCCGAGGATAAAGCAAACAATTGATTACATAAATGAACTTTGTATAAGCATTAATGAAGAGAAAAAAACTCTGGAAAAAAACCTAAAAACGCAGTATAACAAATGGATAAAAACTCTTGCCATAGAAGACTTTCTAACTTTCATTAAAACTATAAAGAACAACAAAGCCAAAATTGGAGTAGCACAGTTTTTCGGAAAATTCCGTGCCTACGCCTTTGAAGAATACATTTACAGACTGCTTAATGCAAAAATCTCCATTCCGAATTATTTGCAATTGTTTTGGGGAGAAAAATGTCTTGTTTGGTCGAAGGATGGAGAAGAGTATGTTATGGAATTTGATATCTCCATAGGTAGAAAGATGGAGCATTACGTGGAGCCAGTTGTCGTTTTTGATTCCAAGGTGGAGCTTGATTCTTCCAGATTAAAAACGGCTTTAGCTTCCTTTATCATCCTTAAAAATTCGAACCTTACAACAAGGTGTTTTCTAGTTTATGTTGAGAAAATGGTAGATGAAACTTTACTAAGAATAGCTAGTAACTGGGTGGACGGGATTTTCCAGTTCAACTTAGAAAATGATGAACGAGAATCTTTTCTAGTAAATGTGGCTAAATGTTTAAAAAGGTTCTAGATGTAGGCGTAGACACGGTCATTTGTGTATCTTCCACTTGCCATTTCCATTTCTATTTCCCTTAACAATAGTATTCGCTTAAATGTAGGTGGATGCGTCGCAAACCAAGTATTTATTTTCGTCCATGCAGACTTAGCTTCTTTTTCCATGGCTATTTCTAACTCTTTTTCGTCAAGTACTCCATCCTTGTCCAAGTCATATTCGCCTTTTTTCTCCATAACATAACGTATTTCCTGTTTAGCCATACCGGGGTCTCCGATGTATAAGGCTCTGGCTCCAGATGGAGGTTTAGGCGAAAGCGACAAACCATAGGTTATTTTCGCTAAGGCACTTTGCAAACTTTGTGGAGAACTTGTGATATACGCCGAATAGGCATCAGCATAATGCTCTCTCAGTCTACTAAGTCGCATTACACACAAGAGCGAAACTATGTAAACTATGTAAGAAATTACCGCAATAGCTAGAAATGCTGCTTTCACACTTCCCTCTCCTTTCTTTTTAGAAGATGACCCTGCAAATCTGGCAGCTGACCATGTTCCTCTTGCAATGATATATGCCAGCAGTGGTAATGCAGAAAGCACAGTCATAACAATGAAATCTTTATGCTTGATATGTCCTAACTCGTGGCCTATTACCCCTTTAATTTCTTCCTTATTCAGTTTTGTTAACAATCCTTCGTGAACTGCTAATGTGGCGCTTCTGGAAGTTCTCCCGAAAACAAAAGCATTGGGAGTTTCATCGGGGACTATGGCAAGTTTCGGCATTGAAAGTCCGCTTTTTTTCGATAGCTCTTTAACCGTGGTTTCTAGCCACAGGTTTTCTCCACTTCTCAAATAATATAGGCGAGATGAACTTCTTACTATGGCTGGCCCTAAAAGAAACTGGAATAATATGAAGAGTAGTGTAAGGATGATGGCATAGAATAATGGAAAATTTAAAATCAGCATTATGGCTGAGAGAAAAACAGCAAATACCAAAGCTATTAGAAAAATGGATGTTCCCATTGCAAGTTTCAGTTTAGCCAATGTAGCCAAGCTTTTCCCTTTAACGTAAATGGTAAAACTAAAGAATTAAGTTTTTTCGAACTTTTCTATGAAAATTTTCAACGACTCAATAGAATCATAGAGGAAGAGTTTAAAAATAAATTACGGATTCAGCAATTTTCTGCCCAATTTTTCTATCATATCACGTGTCATTGCAGCCAAGTCATATAGAGGTTTCCAGCCCCAATCTCTGCGAGCTAAACTATCATTGATAGACATAGGCCACGAATCAGCAATTTTCTGTCTAAAATCGGGTTTGAATTCGCATACGAAATCGGGAACATATTTTTTTATTTCGCTAGCCAATTCTCCAGCCGAGAAGCTCATAGCATTCACATTGTAACTTGTGCGACATGTTATTTTAGCAGAATCAGCCTCCATTAAATCTAAGGCTGCCTTAAGGCAATCTGGCATATACATCATTGGCAAAACGGTGTCTTCTCTTACGAAACATATGTAACGTTTGTGCTTAATAGCTTCATAAAAAATTTCTACTGCATAGTCGGTGGTGCCTCCCCCTGGCAATGTTTCACTACTTATAATGCCTGGGTAGCGCACGCTGCGAACGTCCAAACCAAACTTGGTAAAGTAATAATTGCACAAAAGTTCTCCAGCAACCTTTGTTACGCCATAAACTGTCTGAGGAATAAGTACAGTATTTTGAGGAGTGTTAATCTTTGGTGCTTCTGGCCCGAAAACAGCTATGGAACTAGGCCAGAAAACTCTTACGAGCTCACGTTCTCTAGCAATTTCGAGTACATTGTAAAGCCCATCCATATTTACATGCCAAGCAAGTTGCGGTTTTTCTTCACCAACAGCGGAAAGAACTGCTGCCAAATGATAAATAGTATCAATGTCGTATTCTTTTACAACCCTCTCTATAGATTCTTTATCAGTAACATCAAGATACACAAAGGGTCCTGACTCTAATAATTCTTCATTTGGCTTCTTTCTATGCCCTGCAGCAACGACATTATCGTTCCCATATTTTTTCCTAAGCTCAAAAGTTAATTCAGATCCAATTTGCCCAGTTGCTCCTGTTACAAGGATTTTTTCCATTTTTTCTTTGATCATTTGCAACACGTTTTAGTTGGAAACAAAGTTTTAAGGTTTCAGCATATTAAGCATTTTCTGGCAAAAATTTATTTTACATCATTAACTTAGCTTGTAACCTCGAAAGCAGTACTCCCAACGGATTTTCATTTAAATCAACTTTTACTTGAACCTTCACCTTTTCCTTATTCACCACTATCAAAGCTGCTGATCTTTCGCCTCTTTTATCTCCACCGTATTTCTTTCCAGTTTTTAAGGCAGATATAAGTCTTAAAGCAAACGTTTTCTCAGATGCATTTTCAAATTCGTCCGCCATAGCTTCAACAACTTTGGGACTTGAAAGCAAATTTCCAATGGCGATGCAATTGTCTTTTATAACTTCTGCAGAGACTTCTGGAACAAGAGTACCTGTAAAAACGGCTTTTCTCCTTTTGAAGTCCATTATAGCCACCTGTCTAAGATTCTTTTCAGCGTCTTTTTTCAAGAGGTTTTCCAAGATTTCTTCTGGAGAAAACCCCATATGCAACAATTTTAATCCTTCAGTTCCATAAGTTACATTGGTATAAGCCTGGGTTGCTATTACGCCAATACCAGGCTTTCCATGCGGAACTCTGTCGCCTACGTGTGTAGAGCCAGAAATTACAGCCACTCCCATCTGGTTCATGTCATTTGATATAGCTAATATAGAAAAGGTTCCAGAAGTTTTGAATGCATCTGCTTTTCTAGTTAGCAACACGTCACATCTACATTCTCTTTGATAAAAAGAAACTGAAATAGTTTATAGCAGTGGTCATCGAATTTCTCAATAGAAAAAAATGAAGATAGGTTTCATAGTTAACCCTATTGCTGGTATGGGAGGAAAAGTAGGTTTAAAGGGAACAGATGGCGTTCTAAAAGAGGCTATTGCTCGAGGGGCTAAACCAGTAGCTCCTCGAAGAGCTGTAGAATTTTTGGAAAAGCTAAAGGGAAATGCAGAAGGCCTAAACATCGAACTTATAACTTGCCCTAGGATCATGGGTGAAATGGAAGCGAAAAAGGCTGGTTTTAAGGCTAAGATCTTGCCTATGAAAATGGCTAAGCAAACAACAGCCGAAGACACTAAAAATGCCGTTAAACTTATGACCGTAGAGAAAGTAGATTTGATAGTTTTTGTTGGTGGAGATGGAACAGCTAAGGATATATTTGATGCAATGAAAAAGTGTGGCCAAGTCCCAGTTTTGGGTGTGCCTTCAGGTGTGAAAATGTATAGTGGAGTTTTTGCAGTCAGCCCTGCTGATGCCGTTGAGGTTGTAACAGCCTTTGCAGAAGGAGAAGCAGAAATTACAGAGTTTGAAATCATGGATGCAGATGAAGAAGCCATTCGAAACGACACTTTTGCGGTGAAACTCTACGGTTTTCTCAAAGGTCCTTTTGTTCCATTACGTATTCAAGGAAGTAAACAGGTAAGTCCAGAAACTGTTGATGAAAAAGAAAACCAGAAGGCAATAGCCAAGTTCATAATCGAAGAGATGCAGCCCGATGGCACATACATTTTAGGACCTGGAACAACCGTGAAAACCATAGCAGAACTCCTTGGCATTCAAAAAACCATGCTAGGCGTAGACATTTACAAGAAGGACAAAATACTGTTAGATGTAGACGAGAAGAAAATTTTGCAAGAAATTGAAAATTGGCAGAAAACTTGGATTATTGTTTCGCCTATAGGGCATCAAGGCATTCTATTTGGAAGAGGAAACCAGCAGATAAGTCCTGAAATCATAAAAAAAGTTGGAAAACAACGAATTATTGTTGCAGCAACCAAAAACAAACTGCAAAGCATAGAAGATCGTGTTTTAAGAGTTGACACCGGAGACGTAGAAGTAGACAACATTTTAAAAGGCTATATCAGAGTGGTCACAGATTACAGAGAGTGGAGGCTAATGCCTGTCAAATAACTTCAGGCGCCAACCTTTTTCGTTCTTCTGAGAAAATTCATTAAAATAGGCATCAAATCTGAACCTTTTATACGGTTTAGTCCTCCTTTAGCACAAGATCTTTCGCCAAACTCTTTGATATCATCCCTACGAACATAAGGTCCCGTTATAACTATTGGCACAGGGTCACCTTCATGGTTTCCAGTTACAACGGAAGTTGTGTGGTCTGCGGTTATCGCTAAATAAGTTATGTTTAAATCGACATTTTCTAGTATGTAGCCAAGCATAGCATCGATTTTTTCGATAATTTGGACCTTCAACTTTGGATTTTTATCATGACTTGCAACATCTGTTGCTTTTATATGCAGCAGAACAAAATCACTATTTTTTAATGCTTTGACTGCAGCTTGAGCCTTTCCCTTATAATTTGTGTCAGGCATCCCGGTAGCTCCTTCCACATCTATCAAATTCAGACCAGCAGTCTTGCAAACGCCTCTAATTAAAGGCGCTGCACTTATACAAGAAGCCTCTACACCATAGATCTGTGGAATAGGAGATATTTTCGGAATTTTACCCGCTCCTCTAAATAAAACTATGTTTGCTGGTGGCAGTTCTTTCCTAACTCTTTCCTTGTTTACTTTATGGTTTTTTAGCACCTCATGGAAAACTTTGGAGAGTTCATTAAGAATCTTGGCTGTATGTTTGGCTGCTAAACTGTTATCCAAAGCTTTTACCGTTTGAACTCTTTCACCTGTTTTCCCTGGGTCGCTGGCACTAACAGCTGTGGACAACTTCTCCCCACGAAGAATCAAAACTGCACGGTGTTGCAAGGTACTCTTGAATAGGAAATCAACGTTTGTAACTTTTTTCAGTTTCGCTTTCTGAAGACTCCCCGCCAGTTTAGACGCGTCTTCATTTCGAATTCTACCTGCACGTCTATCCAAAACAACCATGTCGTCATTTACAGTAGCAAAATTGCAGCGAAAAGCAACTTCTCCAGGAAGAACTTTTAAGCCAGAGCCTACTGCTTCAAAAGCACCTCTTCCAGAATACACCTTTAAAGCGTCATAACCGAGGAGTGCAAGCATAGCTGTGTCGCTTCCTGGGGGTATTCCGGGGGCGATAGTATCCATTATACCGCAGATTCCGGTTTTCGCTATTTTGTTTAGGTAGGGCTTATGGGCTGCTTCCAGAGGAGTTTTCCCTTTTAACTCTTTTACAGGTCTATCGGCCATTCCGTCGCAAATAACCAAAATTGCTTTCAATCTAGTTCACGCATTATCAAGTTTAACATATTGAAGTTATCTAGTTGAGATAAAATACTTGTGCCTTTGGAGGGTTGACTCTTCCAGAAACATTTAATAATTTCTTTGACCACTTCAGACGAAGTGATTGCTATGGGCGATTTAGTTCCACGTCGTTAAATTCTCGCAAAAAATAGCCCACATCAGAATTTNTTATCCACTAGAATTTATATTACAGCAATGTAAAACAAAGGAGAGATAACGATGTCNGANATGGGAATAACCGTTAAAAAAGAGAACAATCTTTCTGAATGGTTCACACAAGTAATCGTAAAGTCTGGTTTTGCAGATTATGCTCCTATAAAAGGCTGTATGATTTTCCGTGAACACTCCTATGCTGTTTGGGAGAAAATCCAGGAAATATTCAACAAAAAGATAAAGGCAACAGGACATAGAAACGTCTACTTCCCCATGTTTATACCTGAAAGTTTTCTTAAGAGAGAGGCTGAGCATTTCTCTGGTTTTGTACCGGAAGTCGCATGGGTGACAATGGGGGGAGATAGGGCACTTGAAGAAAAACTTGCTATAAGGCCTACATCAGAAACGATAATGTATGCAACGTTTGCAAAATGGATTAGAAGCTGGAGAGACTTGCCGGTGAAGCTGAACCAATGGTGCAATATAGTAAGGTGGGATACTAAAGGAACTAAACTATTTTTGCGAACTAGAGAGTTTTTATGGCAAGAAGGGCATACAGCACATGCCACGAAGGAAGAGGCAGATAAAGAAGTTATGGAAATTTTAAATGAATACAAGGACTTAATGGAAAACTATCTAGCAATTCCAGTACTTGTTGGAAAGAAGTCAGAAAGTGAAAAATTTCCAGGAGCCCTTTACACATCGGCCCTAGAAGCCATTATGCCTGATGGAAAGGCTTTACAAATGGGAACGTCACATAATCTTGGTCAAAATTTCTCTAAAGTATTCGACATCAAATTTATTGGAGAAGATGAAAAAGAGCATTATGTTTGGCAAACTTCTTGGGGGATAACCACTCGGATGATAGGGGCAGTGGTAATGGTTCATGGAGACGACAAAGGATTAATTTTACCTCCAAAGATCGCGCCCATCCAAGTAGTAATAGTGCCGATACCCTACAAAGAGATTGACTCAGAACAGATCCTAGCAAAATCCAGAGAAGTCTATGAAACGCTACGGAAAAATAGTATTCGAGTTGTGTTAGATGACAGGTCAGAATATACTCCTGGATGGAAGTTTAATGATTGGGAGCTTAAAGGTGTACCTATAAGAATAGAAATTGGTCCAAGGGATTTAAAGCAGGGTCAGGTGACGTTGGCTAGGAGAGACACGTTTAAAAAAACCGTTGTGAAGGAAAAAGATCTTGTTAACTCTTTGACTAAACTGTTAGATGACATTCAAAGAAATCTTTTGGAAAAAGCTAGAAAGTTCTTAGAAAACAACATAACTACGGTTACAACTTACAAAGAGTTCAAGAAAATTTTGAAGGAAAAAGGCGGCTTTCTAAGGGCATGTTGGTGTGGCAGTTCAGAATGCGAAAGAAACGTAAAGGAAGAAACAAGTGCAACAATAAGAATTGTTCCCTTTAAAAGGGAGAAAATATTCACCAATTGCATATACTGTGGAAAGAAAGCAAAAGAAGTCGTTTATTTTGCCAGATCATACTAAAAGATACACTTCAACTTACTCGTAGATTTCCACCAGTTACTCAAGTTGCTTTGCAACGTCTTCCAATCCTAATTTTTCCAGCGTTGCCTTCGTAGGTATTCCCTGATTATCCCATCCTCTTTCACGGTAATATCTATCCAAAAGAATGCCGTATTTAGTTCTATCAAGTTTGGCACCTTTTAATGGCCCCTTAGTCAAAGGTTCTTCAAACCATCTTGCTGGTGGTATATCTATTTCTCTACTCCAGTTTTTTCCATATTCTCGAATCCAAAAGGCGCGAATTAACGTAAAGATTCTGTCGGCAATGATGTTTAGCTCGCTCCATGGCATTTCAAAACCAGTAGCCGCATGTAAGAATCTTGAATACCAGTCCAGTTCGAAGTCTAGTTCAATCCATGGAAGTCTACAAACTGTCAAAGATTCGAAAATTCCCCCGCGAATCCGCTGAAACTCTATTACTTTGTCAACTTTTTCTTCAACGTACTTTTCGCGTCCAAAGTTGACTTCCCAAGAAATAACCCATGCATCCTTGTGATGAGCCCCGATAGAGCTTGTTGCAAAGGCTAAAGCCATAGCAGGGGTGGTGTGGCAATCGTAAGCAGAAATTTCTAAACCTTTCACGTGCATAGCCCAACGGTTCGAGTTACCCCCAATTTTCTCCGCAAAATAGCGCACACCTTCAGCTAAAAATTCTCCGAGACCAGATCGATAAGTAATATCTTCAATTAGAGTCTTAGTACCTTCAAATTCGCCCCACTCGATTTTTTCCTTGATAAGGCCCTTTTCAGAAGCTTCCATGGCAAAACCGATAACATTTCCCAAAGAAATGGTGTCCAAACCAAACTCGTCTGCAGCCCTATTCAAAGCTGCAACTTGCTTCAAGTTTCCTAATCCAATGTTTGAACCTAGCATAGCAACATTCTCGTAATCAAGCTCAGATTCCTTACCATCTGAACCCATCACAACGTTTCCACAAGTCATGTTACAGTGGGGACATCCACGATTGGAAACTTTCAACTTTTCCATTGTAAAGCCGCCTATGGCGTCTGCTTGATCGAACACTCCTTCCTTATAATTGAATGTTGGGAGAACACTGTTTTCTTGACTCCATTCAATGGTCATCATTGTTCCTTGTCTTTTCCAGAAATTATAGTTGGGTTTGGTCAGTACTTCTCGATAAGCTTCTGCACCCAATTCTTTCATTTTTTTAGGCTTTGCAGCTGACAAATCGCCTGACCCCACAAAAACGAGTGCCTTCACATTTTTAGAACCCATCACTGCACCCATGCCTGGTCTACCGCCAGCACGTCCTTCTTGACAAACAATATTAGCGAATTTAACAAGATGTTCTCCCCCTTGCCCAATGCAAAGAATACCGGCAGAAGCGCCATAAACACTTCTTAATCTTTTCTCAGTTTCAAAGGAACTTAAACCCCACAAATCTTTAGCATCCAAAAATTCAACAATTTCGTCTTGAACCAACAAAACCGTTGGTTTGTCTGCTTTTTCTTCTAATATAACAGCATCATAACCAGCCTTACGTATCTGAACGGCGGCATGGCTTCCAATATTCCCATCCCCATAGCCACCAGTTAGGGGGCTTTTTGCCGCTACCACCAGTTTACCGCTGCTTGGTAAAGCAAAACCAGTCAAAGGCCCAGCAGCGAAAATTAGTTTGTTGCTTGGAGACAACGGATCTATTCCTGGTTGAAGTTCATCCCAGAGAATCTTTGCTGCAAAACCTCTGCCCCCTAAAAATTTTCTGGCAATAGGGGAAGTAAGCTTAGTGGTAACAGCTTTGCCCTTTTTTAGGTTTACCCGCAAAAACTTTCCCTTCCACCCAAACATATTTCAACCATCCATTTAGAATGGTTCCATAATTATTGTTCGATGTAAATAAAATTAATGACCAATCTCAGCTTTAAATTATCAGTTTTTCCTGCTCTACGCGTCTATCTTTTAGACCCAAATCGCTAACTTTGAACCTTCTACCGCCGTAAAGAAAGGCATATTCTTCTCCATTAAAAAGAGCCGCAGCAATTCTTCCTATAGCATCTGCCTTCATTATACCGCTTCCACTAGTCCCCCCAACAATTATCAAGTCCCTTTCTTCAAAGATTACAGGCTGACCATCAAGAGTATTAATGGCGTATAGCCCAGCGAAAGCTGAGGTAGGTCGACAGTCCTTAAACTGAGGAAAATATTTCACTAAAACCTGATAAATTCCAAATTGATAGAAATTTTTCTCAGGTTGCGGATCCTCTTCAAGTTTGAAGGCTCTTGGAAACTCGTCAGCATATCCAAGCCAGAAAACTCCTTCGCTGGGAAACGGTCGAATCAATATTTGATAGTGGGGCAGAATTGTGAAGGGCAAACAACCAACCGGATTAAAACCTTTTGTAAACAATAACTGTTTTAAGGCTTCATTCTTGGCAGGAATACAAAAAATCTGTCGTTTCTTAGGTCTAATAAAACATTCAATTCCAAGAACATCTAAAAACTCAGAAATCCAAGCGCCAGTCGCTAAAATAGTTTTATCTGCCTTAATCACACCTTTATCTGTTTTTACACCAGCAATCCTTGAATCTTGCCAAAAGTAGGGTTCATTAGGAATACCAAAAGATTCGCAGGGTTCAATAACAATATTTTCAGCTTTAATTCCATACCGAATTTCGCCGCCTAGTCTTAAAAATTCTTTTTCATAAAACTCAACTAAACAAGCAGCGTCTACAATTCCAGCCTTAGGTATAAAGACCCCTTTGTAAACATTCTTTAAATTCATTAATCTAGCTTCTTCATCATTCGTTAGATCGATGTTCAAAGATACTTGTTTAACTAGATCTTCCTTCTCATATTCTTTAAATCCAAAGCCTTTTCTACACAAACTCTTTAAAACTGGCAAGATCTTTCTCCAGTTCTCTTTATCCAAAAGCCAGAGATACCCTGTCCACTGCATTTTCAAATCAATTCTCAGGTTTTCTTGTAGGTGTCTATAAAATTCCACAGAAGAATCTGCCAAAACATAATTGGTGTATGATGAAAATAGGCAACGAAAGGCGGATGCACTTTTAGCTGTGCTCCCTTGGCCAGCAGCATTAAATTTGTCAATAACTAAAATTCGGGCAGCAAGATTTCTTTTCTTAATATGATAAGCTGTTGATAAGCCTAAAATTCCAGCACCGACTATAACAACGTCAAACTTAGGCATCCATACTCCTCAAGAGAATAAAAATCTAAACAGAAAACTGCTATAAAGTTTGGCCTTAAAAACGGTTAACATCGATCTTAAGAGAATAACTTTATTTATCTCGAAAAAATATGACTAGACTAACAGCTAAGTATGGTGGAAACATGAGAAAAACCGTTGATAAAAAAGCCATTTCAGTTTTTTCGATGATATTATTAATTTTAGGTTCAATCATTTTTGGAGCTCTAATGTCATATTTGTGGGTTATGGCGAACTATTATAATATGCCTGATAGCAACATCCTTGTAATTAAGTATGCGAATTTTAGTTATACTGATTTTTCTCATTTTAACGTTACAATTCTCAATCCCTCTAATTCGATTGTTGATGTTAACATAACAGGAATCCGGTTAACTGTGGAAGGAAAAAATGAAACTTATATTATAANAGAGGTTGAGTTTGACACGTTCCCCTTCCTTCTANAGAAGGGAACAGAACATACTTTTAAATGTAAAAAGAATTGGAGTAATTTTGCAGGAGAAACTGTTAAGTTAGAACCNTTGGCTACAGACGCTTTAACAACAAGCTATTCTTATANAACACCAAATGCAAAACTAAACTTTAAACCAAAATTTGACGAAACAAAAAGTGTAGAGTTTTTCAACTTAACTGTAGAAAACTCTGGATCCATAAACCTCACACTTTCAGAAATATCATTGTTCGGAATAGTAATAAACGAAAACCTCACCCCACCACTAACAACACCATTAGTGCTAACGCCTAATCAGACGATTAAATTTGGTTGCAACTACAATTGGGATAACTTAAGAGGACAAAATGTGACCTTGCACCTTAAAACATTGGAAAGCTATGAAATAAGCTATACTACAAATAAGCTTAAAGGTGCAATTCTTGAAATTCAGAACGTGGAATTTGACTTTTCCAACGTACTTTCCTTTAATGTAACTATTAAAAACGCGGAAGATTCCACTACATTCGCTACAATAAGTAGAATATTTTTAACTCTAGAGAATCAGACAAAGATTGAAATTAATCAAACTTTTCCGCAGATTGGTGAACCGTCCGTATTTAATAGAATACCTGAAAAAGGAAACATGACTTTTACATGTTACTGGAATTGGACAGAATACCGTAATAAGTCGATAACAGTAGAGGCGTACACTAATGAAGGATTCACAGTATTTGGTAAAACTGTTAAAACCCCCCAAGAAGTCGTTTGGAATGTAACAGATGTTAGTTTCGATTTCAAAGACATTCAGCATTTTTCAGTAAACATAACTAATATGCCTTGGTCGCTATATGAAATAAACATCACGAAAATATATCTAAATCAAACATCAGTAAATATGAAGCCCACGGTATTGAAGCCAGGCGAAGAAAAGAAAATTGACTGCACATTTAATTGGGAAAACTTTATTGGAAGAGAGCCTACCCTTGTAGTACTTGAAGAAAGTGGGCAAAATATTTCCATGCCTATCTATATTCCTCCAGTAAGTTTAGAGATATTAGAAAATCAGTTTGTTTTCGGGGACCTGCGTAACAGATATCCCAATATCACAATTCCGTTGCCAATTCCATACTTTAACATTACCGTTTTAAATTATAACCACTCCTTGTTAGATGTAAGAATAGATAGGGTTTACATCAAAATAGAAGGTGAGACATTTGAAGTCGATTACAACTTGACTTTCCCGACAATTGGTTCTACTGGATACCTCTTGCAAAAAGGAGAAAATGTTACCATTATGTGTTTCTGGGATTGGACAAAATATAAAGATGTAGAAAACATCATCATTGAGGTATATACCAAAGAAGGATTTTATGTATCGAAAACATTAGAAGTATTTATGTAATTATTGGTTTTATTAGAATAGCATTATTCGAGAGGACTAACTTGAGTGTTGTAAAATCCTCTAGCAGAGTGCGTAATATAGAGTATGCAATTCGTGACGTAATTGTCTATGCGAAAAAGATGGCGAAAAGAGGTAAAAAAATCTATTACTTAAACATTGGAGACCCTGTGGCTTTCGATTTTGATACTCCAAGACATGTTAAACAAGCCCTTGCAAAGGCAGTTGAAGAAGGGGAAAACGCGTATGCAGCTTCAGAAGGTTTGTTGGAGCTTAGAGAAGCTATAAGCCAGAAGGAAAAAAGAGTTAATGGTTTGGAGATCTCTGCAGACAAGATTATAGTTACTTCTGGCATTTCTGAGGCTATTCAGATGGTTATGGCTGCTCTTATCGACATAGGTGATGAAATTCTTCTTCCAGGACCTACATATCCACCCTATATTTCTTATGCGAAATTTTTTGGCGGAAAGCCAGTAACTTATGAAACTGTAGAAGAAAGTGGATGGCAGCCGAATATTGATGATTTACGAAGTAAAATTTCGCAGAAAACTCGAGGTATTGTGATTATTAATCCAAATAATCCGTGTGGAGTTCTTTATGATGAAAAGATTGTGAAGCAAATATTGGATATTGCTGGCGAACATAAGTTGCCAGTTTTGTCAGATGAAATTTATGACCAAATAACATACGAGAAAAAGTTTGTTAGCACATCCCGCTTAGCTAAAGATGTTCCAGTAATAGGGTTTAATGGTTTTTCAAAAGCTTACCTAATGACAGGGTGGCGATTAGGCTATGTTTATTTTCATGACCAGAATGGAGAATTGGAAGAATTAAAGGAGTCTGTGGAAAAAGAGGCAAGAATAAGACTTTGCGTGAACACTCCAGTACAGAAAGCAGGAATTGCAGCCTTAAATGGGCCACAAACACACATTAAAGAAATGATAGAGAAGTTGGGAGAGCGACGGAATTATGCTTTAAAAAGACTAAACGAAATAGATGGAATATCTTGCACAAAACCCGAAGGAGCTTTTTACTTTTTCCCCAAAATTCGTGATATAGGACAGAGGTGGAAGAGAGATAGAGATTTTGTTCTACAACTTTTGCAGGAAACAGGAGTTCTCTTTGTACATGGATCAGGGTTTGATCCAGTTTATGGTGCTGGGCATTTTAGAGGAGTTTTCCTCCCGCCTATCCCAACGTTGGAAGAGGCATTAGACAAGGTTGAACTTTTTATGGAAAAGAGGGAGTAATGGATCTTTTGATTTACTCGTAAATAGGTACTCCTTCCTGAGGATCTTGAACTAGCTTCATAAATTCTTCCATCAGCCTTTTGGTTATTGGCCCTAGCTTCCCATCGCCTATTACTCGCTTGTTTATCTCCCTTACAGGCACTATTTCCGCAGCTGTTCCAGTGAAGAAAATTTCTTCAGCAGTAAACAATTCGTAAGGAGTTATATTTTTCTCGATTACCTCATAGCCTAGTTTTCTTGCCAGTTTAATAACACTTGCAGCAGTTATTCCAGGCAAGGCACCAGTGTAGCTAGGCGGAGTGAAAATTTTTTCGTTTTTAATGATAAAAATGTTTTCAGCTACGCCTTCGCATACGAAGCCGTTTTTGTCAAGGCATATAGCCTCGTCTACACCGCTTATATTTGCTTCTATTTTTGCCATTATACTATTTAGGTAGTTTAGCGATTTTATCTCATGGGTTGTTGCATCCACAGGGTCTCTTTTAACCCAAGAGAGCATTGCTGTGACGCCTTTTTCCTTTGCCTCAGTTTTGTGCAGTTTTATTGTATCTGTTATTACTATAATGGATGGTTTTGGACATTTTGTAGGGTCTAGCCCTAGATCACCTACGCCTCTTGTTACTACTAGGCGTATGTAAGCGTCTTTCAAATTGTTTTTCCGCAATGTTTCTAGAACTATTTTAATCATTTCCTCTTTTGTTACAGGGATTTGCAACATAATAGTATGAGCTGAACGATAAAGTCTGTCGATGTGTTCTTTTAGTTTGAATACTATACCGTTGTACGCTCTGATTCCTTCAAAAACTCCGTCACCGTACAGTAAACCATGGTCATAAACAGAAATTTTCGCTTGGGATTTGGGATAGTATTCTCCGTCTATATAAACAAACAGTTCTTTTTCCAAAGGTATTATCCTCCAAGTTAGAGAATCTAGTCTATCGGATTATTATTTGATATATTTTTTGTAGAATTTGGTGTTTTTCTTCCTTGTTAGCCATAAAATTGTGGTCGTTGAGAAAGGTGTTTGGGTATCGGTAACGGTTTGAATGGTTTGCCTTCAACTATCTTCCGTATCTCGCCTATGAGGTCTTCAAGTGTCATTTTCTGTATCTTCCCAGATTTTCTTTTTCGTACAGGAAGCCTATTAGACTCTAACTCCTTTTGCCCAACAACAATTATGTAAGGAATCCATTCCATTTCAGCTTCACGGATTCTTTTTTGCAGTGTTAAAGTTCGGTCGTCAATGTCTACGCGTATGTTTTCTGACCCTATAGCTTCAGCTATTTTCTCTACTTCTGCAAGGTACTTATCTGACATGGGAACTATACGCACTTGCGTCGGAGACAACCATAAAGGGAGCATAGGCGACTTGCCTTTTTGTTGTTCTTTGTAGGCTTTTTCTAGCAATGCGTAAACGTCGCGTTCGATCGCTCCGCTAGGAGAGCAATGTAAGATCAGTGGGTAACGTTTTTCACCTTTTTCGTCAACGTATGTTATGTCGTATCTTTTTGCGTTTTCAACATCTATTTGGTCTGTTGAAAGAGCTGCAGCCTTGTCTTGATTGTCCACAAAGTTGAAGTCCCATTTAAGAATGAAATAGAAGAATTTTTCAACCCACATTTCTACCAAAACTGGCCTGCCGAAAATCTCGGCTAGAGAAGTCACGAAATCCTTGTTCTGTTCGTAAAAATCTTTTGTGAAGCGAATTGCCACCTCATAATCTTCTCTGTCTAAGCCTATTTCTTTCAAGACGTTTATGCACAGCTTAAATCTTGTTATAAACTCATTCTTGGCTTGTTCTAGATCCGTGCAAAAAGCATGGCAGTCTGGCATGGTGAACGCTCTTAACCGCCTTAAACCTACTACTTCGCCGCTTTTTTCTCGTCTAAAACTATAGCGGGTTAGCTCGTATACTCTTAGGGGCATATGCTTATAGGAGAATTGTGTGTCATGAACCATGAGAAATTGTCCGAAGCATGCTGCAAATCGGAGAAAAAGTTCTTTGTCTTCGGATTTTAGTAAATATTGCCTTGCTGGGAAGCGGTTTAGATAATCTGCAAGGCTTGGATGTTGGAAATCATACATAACGGGGGTCTCAACTTCCATGGCACCGTATTCTATCATTTTGGCTGTTACAAGCTGTTCCAGTAAAGATTTAATTAAACGTCCTTTGGGATACCATCGAATGTTTCCTGGGTCGCTTCCACTTTCGTAGTCAGCAATTTCTAAACGCTTCATTAGCGGCACATGAGGAGGCATCTGTTGGCTTGCTCGTACCTTTGAAATCTCATAGCGGGCAAATTTTTCTAGGTTTTCATGTTCGGCAAAGTCAAAATCGTCTACAGGAACCATTTTTCCGTCTGGTTGGAGAATGTACCAAAATGATTCTAGTTTTTCTTCGGCTTTGACAGCTTCAGAAATTTTCTCTTCTTTTTTCTCTTTTATTTCAGATGGCAGAATTGTTCTCGATTGTTCTGCTAGGGGATGGCCTTTAATGGATATTGTAAACTGTTTATTCCAGCCAAAAGGAGCACGGAAAGTTTCTATGCCCTTTACTTTCGCAAAAGATTCCATGGCTTTAACTATTTTTATTGCTTCACTAGGTTTCGCTAATTTGCTACTTAAATGTGCATAAGGGTAAATCAGTATTCTGTTAACTTTTAGCTTTTTCAAGAAAGTAGAAATTTCTTCTACAGCTTTTTCAGCAACGCCAATATTGTCGCCTTCCTCAACCGCGGTGAACAACACTACTATTTCTTCTAGCCGTACAGCTTTTTTTTCTGCTTCTTCAGCTGCAGATATTTCTTTTTGAATCGGTTTATATTCAATAAAGTTAGAGTGAAGTTGAAGTATCCGCATTACAAATCATTCTCCTTTTAGCCCTTATATCGCCATTTCTCCAGCTGCTTATCTTTCTTGGTTTTCTTCTTAAACGTCTTATAATGCTCTTTGCACAGATATGCACGTCTCTCGCTACCACCCACTTTTAAACCTGCAGATCTAACTTTTTCTGCAGAAAGCGAACGAATGGCTTCTGCACTGCAACCAGACACGCTGCATTTAACACCTTTATCAACACGCCCCAAAGATCAAACGCCCCTTACAGATTTTTGATTTAACGCAATACAATACACATCATTCCTTAATTTCTTTTTCATAAAGCCTACGTGCCCTACGAAAAATTTCGATTTTATCACCCAGTGACAAAGGTCCCACAGCTTCAACAACAAATGAAGCTGCAGAAGAACCGACACATGCACACCATAATATTTCTTTATCCCGCAAATACTCTGCTAAAAAGCTGCCAATAAAAACATCCCCAGCACCAGTAGGGTCAACAAACTTTTTGGGCTTATAGGCTGGGATGTTGTAAGTTGTTCCTTCAATAGAGAGAATCGCTCCTTTGGCTCCTAAAGTTACAATAACCGTTTCAACGCCGAAGTCGTGAACCGCTTTTATTGCTTCTTTAAGATCGGAAAGCCCCGTAACGGCTTGGATTTCTTTTATGGATGATTTGTAAATGTTGGTGATTTCTAATATACGATTATCCTGCAGTTTTTTGAGGGATATTTTGCCGTTTAAATCAAAATTGCGAACCAATCCCTGAGGGTCTAAAGACATAATTTCACACCGCTTTTTTAGATATTCTGCAACTTCGTAGCCTATTTCTCCAGCTATGGGAGCTATGTGAACAGCGTTTGACAATACTGGCTTTTGCAAATCCTCCACGGTTATCCGGGGTGCTCTGCATTTCAAACTCAGAGTCCTTTTCGAGAGATTTGACTCATATTTAAGCTCGAAACGTGTAGTTGACGTGTTTTCAGTTTTGACTAACCCTGATAAGTCGATTTCTTCTTTCTGGAGCAGCCATAAGTAGGCCTTTGAAAAATCTTTGCCTACTTTAGAAATAATTGAAACTAAGGTGTCTAAACGTCTTGCGGCAAGGGAAACGTAAGTCGCGGAACCTCCTATGAATGTAAAAGGCGTATGCCTTTCTGGCAGAAAAATGGAGTCTATAGAAAGATGGCCAGCAACAATTAAGTCAAACACTTATGGTTTCAACCTCGTTTAAATGCAGTGTTGAACAGATTTAAAAATAACCATCAGGCAGAAATAGTGGTCAAATTTTTGACTGAAGGAAAAGAATTGCCTTAGCCAAGTCTCCTTCGCATTCTTCCAGAGCTTTCCTTGCCTCTTCTAAGCTCTTACCTGTCTGGTCAGCTACAAGTCTAACGTCTTCTTCAGGTATAGCTAATTTACGTTCTAAAGCTTTTTCCGTGATTTTTCCGCCAGTCACCTGATAGATTTTTTGTCCTTGCACTTCAAGAACAGCTACTTCGGGTTCTTCAATAGTTATCTCTTTGCCATTGGTTTTTATCACAACTTGTTCAACATCAGGAATCACATCCATGCGCATTCCCATACGCTGCATCATTCTTCTAGCTTCTCTTGGACTTATTCGTCTTGGCATAGCTTCACCTTTTCCAATAGGCAATTATGACTTAGACCTCATATACTTAACTCTCCTCTAAACATCCTCTTCTAACTTTAACAGCAACACCTACTTTGAAAGCTATCATTTCTTTGCCTGAAAGTAGCGCACGTCCAACAGCTAAAACTTCGCCATTTTCGTTAACGACGATTACTTCATCTTTTGACCTTATTTCATCGTCAGCTTTCAATACGTGCACTGCGAATACGTCACCACCTTCGGCAATGAACTTGGAAACACTGTTTTGAATCGTAACAAAACATTTTGCTAGAGAGGTATCCTCAGCAATTCGTTTTGCTCCAGCAATACTAAGAGAAAACAAACCGTCTGTTGGGCGGAGAGTAGCAAGTCGCACACCGCCCAGGTATATATAGCGGATTCTGCCAGTTCGTTTAGAATAAACTATTTTCACGTCGTCAGGAAAAAGTTTCTCGCCTACTCCTTTGCCAAATTGGTAGTCTGCTACGCTTCTAATCCTTCTGAGTGCATTTTCCATTATTAGCACCATTTGTCAACCAAGTAGTTATTCGACAACTATAAACATAACAAAAATATAATA
>MTLU01000007.1 GCA_002010975.1 Candidatus Bathyarchaeota archaeon JdFR-07
TGGCTCATGACGGTTCTACCAGTTTTCATTAAAGAAAGAATCATTCTATCAGGGCTTGCCGGAGCCTGTCTAACAGTGGCCTTGGTAAGCATTTGGGCATACATCACCGGACCCAGTGAACCATAAACAACTCTACATTGCCATTTATCCGTTTATCCGCTCGCGAAAACCTAGACTATAAAATGTTTAGGACTCAGGAGCGGAAAAAGCAATCATCCGTCTCGGTCAGTGTACCTCGATTTCCTCATAGTCCACTCAATTAAGAATCATCCAACTTTATTAAAATTTTCAAATATGTCCTCGACATGTAACCTAGGTTTCTGGTTGAAGGTAAAGAATAAACCTTTCATTTGCCCTATAGAATTTTGGCATTCCAATGCATATAAAAGACGAAAAAGTGGGAGTTTTCCAACTACTTGAGAAAACAATCATTGATTCTGTAAGGGAGTTGGGATTTTCAGAGCCAACGCTGCCACAGAAACTGGCTATACCTCATATTTTGGCCGGGGAAAATGTCTTGTTAATTGCTCCTACTGGAAGCGGTAAGACAGAGGCTGTACTCTTACCCGTTTTTTCTAAGATGCTTCAGCAAAAGGATAGGCAGGGAATTTTAGTTGTTTACATCACCCCTTTAAGAGCGTTGAACCGTGACTTGTTAAAGCGTTTACATTTTTGGTCCACTAAATTGGGGTTGTCCGTGGCAGTTAGGCATGGTGATACACAATTAAAGATTCGCAGAAAGCAGGCGGTTACTCCCCCAGAAATGCTTGTAACCACTCCAGAGACTCTTCAAGCCATCCTTCCAGGATTGCGTATGAGAAAACATCTTGGTAATGTTCGGTGGGTTATAGTTGACGAAGTTCATGAAATTGCTTCTAGCAAACGTGGTGTCCAATTGACAGTAGCTTTAGAAAGACTTTTGGAGGCCGCTGGAAGAGAATTTCAAAGAATAGGGTTATCAGCAACTGTAGGCAATCCAAAAAAGATTGCACAGTTTATTGCTGGATCAAACAGAAAGATCCGAATTGTTCAAGCATCTTTAACTAAAGGCTACAAATATCATGTTGAATATCCACTCCCCACAGATGCTGATTATGAGCTCGCTAGAAAACTTAACACTTCGCCTGAAGCAGCGGCAAGATTAAGGCGCGTTTCTGAACTTGTTAATAGTCATAACTCCACTTTGATTTTTGTTAACAGCAGGACAAATGCAGAGATGCTTGGTCATAAGTTTCATCAGTTAGGACGACGGGACATAGCTGTTCACCATGGCTCCTTGTCAAGAGAGGAGCGGGTTCAGATAGAGGATGAGTTTAAGACCGGAGTTTTAAAGGCAATTATATGCACAAGCACTTTAGAACTTGGCATAGACATAGGGAATGTGGACCTTGTAATCCAGTATTTATCGCCTAGACAAGTCTGCAGCTTAATTCAAAGAGTTGGAAGAAGTGGTCATCGTTTAGACAGACTTTCAAAAGGTTTGATTATCACGGCTTTTCCAGATGACACTTTGGAATCTGTGGCAGCTGTGAGAAACGCCTACAAGGGCAAACTTGAACCTGTCCAGATTCATGAAAAAGCACTGGATGTTTTGGCTCATCAGGTTGCTGGAATACTTATGGACAAGGGGGAGGTAAGCGTTGCAGAAGTGCATAACATTTTGCGGAGGGCTTACCCTTATCGTAAGCTAACTAAAAATACCCTTTTGGACGTGATAGACTTTTTAGACAGTCTTGACGAATTAAGATTTGAAAGAGAAGGAAAAATTTTGAGGAGAACGCGGAGAACTAGAAGCTATTACTATGATAATTTATCCATGATTCCAGACGAAAGACGCTATCCCATAGTTAACATAATCTCAGACAGAAAAATTGGAACACTAGGCGACGAGTTCATGGCTTTAAGAGTTCGTATCGGTTTAAACTTCATTTGCCGCGGAAGAGTTTGGCGAATCGTTCAAATCGAAGAAGAAACAGGCACAGTACACGTTGTTCCCTCAGAAGATCCTTTCGCCGCCATACCTGGATGGGATGGCGAAATGCTTCCAGTGCCTTTTGAATTAGCTCAAGAAACAGGAAAGCTGCGAGAAGAAATTTGGAAAGAATTGAAAGAAACAGGTAAAGCTGAAATTGCTGCAGAAAAACTTGCAGAGAAACTTGGAATGGAAAAGAACGTTTTGTTGAGTGTGGTAAGAGAAATTAAAGAACATATTACAGAAGGAGTGCCCTTACCCACGTCTAAGCATGTCCTAATCGAAGCCTTTGATAAGTTCCTCATAATTCATGCTTGTTTTGGAGAGGTTGTAAACCGCACTTTAGGCGGAGTTTTCGACGCTGTTCTCTCTAATAGAGAGCTTATAACCGGATGGTGGAATGATGGATACCGTGTATTAATCGAGACTTCGCGAAACTTAACAAGACAGGAAACAGAAAAAATAGCTAAAATTCTTTTCAGCTTAACAAGCGAAGAAGTGGAAGAGGCCTTTAAAGAATATTTAGAAGCTAGGTTTCCCTTCTCTTACAAAATGAAGTTTGTGGCTGAAAGGTTTGGAGCGTTGCCTCGTGGCAAAACCATGGGACCCGAGAGACAGAGGCAGCTTCCTGGACAGTTTAAGGGAACACCTGTCTATGATGAGACTTTGCGGGAGGCTATGTTGGAAAAGGTAGATATTGGAACGGTTAAGGAGATCATGCAAGATGTCAAGAAAGGAAGAATAAAGGTTAGCGTAGTATTTCGCAGCGACAAACCTACACCATTGGCTTATCACATCTTAGAAAAGTATTCAGATATTTCAGAGCTTATGGCTCCTGAAAGAATTTTACTTTCTAACATAGAAAAAATGAAAAAATCCTTAGAGACAAAAAGGGTTACTTTGCTATGTCTTTCCTGTGGAAAATGGACGGTGGAAAAGAAAATTAAGAGTTTGCCAGAACAACCTGCCTGCGAGAAATGCCAGTCAAAACTTTTAGCTTTGCTTTATCAGAGACAAAATGTGAGCCATTTAGTAGAAATTTTGGAAAAAAGACGAGAAGATAAAGCGATAACAGAAGAAGAGTTAAAGGAGTTAGCTCATTCTAGACGCACTGCTGATTTGATACTTAGTTATGGGAAAAAAGCAATAGTAGCCTTAAAAGTTAGGGGTGTAGGACCCGAAACCGCTTTTAGAATTTTGGGAAAAATGCATTCTAGGGAAGAAGAGTTTTACATGGATCTTTTGAAAGCCAAAATTCAATATTTGCGGACTCGAGAGTATTGGGAAACAAACGAGCCTACTAAATAGAAATTGTCTTAACGCTTCTTTTATTCGTTTTCTAGAAAAAGAATTCCTGTTTTCCAAGGATATTTTGCTATATTCCTCAAGGAAAGTCTTTTAAAAGAGCGAATAGACGGGAAGAATATGATTGAATACCTGTTACCGATGTTCGGGTTTTTAATTGGGACAATTGCCTCTATGATTGGAATAGGCGGCGGGGTCTTCATAGTGCCCCTGCTGACCCTTTTATACTGGTTTGATCCCTCCCAAGCCGTGGGAACAAGTCTAACCTCAATCATTTTCACCTCAATTGCGTCCACCCTTAACTATTTCACACAAAAAAGAATCTATTACAAAACAAGCATATTGCTGGCCATAACAACTGTCCCTGGAGCATATTTGGGTGCCTATCTAACCTCCATAATAGAGGAAAAACAATTAGGGCTTATTTTTGGATTTTTCCTAATTTTTGTGGCTTTACGCATGATAGTTAACTTCAACATTTTCACTAAAAGCGGGGGAAAGGAAAATCAAATTTTTAAATCAGAAGCAGAACTTTTTGGCTATAGAATGAAATTGTTGTCTGGCATCGCTTTAGGTTTTTTCGGCGGTCTTGTCTCAGGACTTTTGGGAATTGGTGGGGGTTCCTTGTTAGTGCCAATAATGACTTTGGTTATGGGTATTCCCATACATTTTGCAGTGGCAACATCTATGTTCACAATGATTTTTACTTCCACTTCAGGAGTTATAAAACATTACACCCTAGGCAACATATACTTTGATTATGCCCTGGCCTTAGCCTTAGGCACGGTTTTCGGCGCTCAGTTAGGTGCCTATTATTCCAAGAAGATTTCGAGCAAAAATCTTCGCCGAATCTTTGGTATAGTGTTGGTTATTGTGAGTGTAAGAATGATTCTAAAATTCCTTTAAGCCACGATAAAATGGGGAATTTAAGCTTTCTGTTGTTGTCTCATTGCCTTTCGTTTTAGCATATTTTCGATTATTGGACGTAGTTTAGCATTTTCAGCCTTAATTTTCTCTTTACCTAGAGCATGCATTTGTTCTGTCATTTCTCTAACTATTTCAGCAAACTTTACACCTTCAGCTGCCGAAACGTATTCCACACGGAATCTTTCAGGGCTTAATCCCAGTTTATGAAGCATTGGGGCTAAGGCATCCATTCTTGCTTTCATTTTCCAGTTTCCGCTAATATAGTGGCAGTCGTAGGGAAGGTGGCATGCTCCGATAAGAACCATTCCAGCACCTAAACGGAAGGCTTCTAGGACAAAGTCGCGGTCTACTCTACCGGAACACATAACTCTTATGGGGCGTATTGTAGGCGGATATTCAAATCTGCTTGTGCCTGCTAGGTCGGCTCCAGCATAGCTGCACCAGTTGCATAGGAAAGCCAGAATCTTGTCCTCTGGGTTCTCTTCTAGGGCTGCACGTATTTGGGCCATTATCTGAGCATCTGTGAAGTGCATTTGCGTTATGGCGTCCGCAGGGCATTCGGCAACGCAGGTTCCGCATCCGTGGCACATTGCAGTTATTACTTGAGCTGGAGTTTTTTCTTCTATTTTTATTGCTCCATAGGGGCATCTCTCAGCGCAAATACCGCATTTTGTTGTAACGTTTCTGCATCTGTTTGGATCCACCATTGAGACTATGGGTTCTATTTTCCATTTTGGTTTGGAAAGAACCGTTGCTGCTCTAGAGGCAGCACCGCTTCCTTGCGAAACGCTGTAGGGGATGTCCTTTAACCCTTGGCATGCTCCAGCCAGAAATATTCCATCAGTAGGAGCATCAATAGGCTTTAGTTTCGGGTGGCTTTCCATGAAGAAACCGTCTGCGCCTCTTGTTAGGTTGAGGATGCGGGCTATTTCTTCTGTGCCCTTTTTGGGGATGGCAGCTGTTGCCAAGACAACCATTTCTGCTTCTATTTCTACGGGCTGACCTAGGGTCATGTCTTCTGCGTGGATTATCAAATTTTTTGTTTCTGGGATTTCTAGAATTCGGCTTACCCTTCCGCGAATAAAGTTTACACCTAGTTCTCTTGCCCTATCGTAGAATTCCTCGTAGCCCTTAAAATTGCTTCGAATGTCCATGTAGAAAACATAGACTTCTACATCTTCCTTGTATTTCTCTTTAAGCTGAACCACGTGCTTTAAGGTGTACATGCAGCAGAAGTTGGAACAGTAAGGATATTTGTTCTTGTTTCTTGAGCCTACACATTGGATAAAGGCGACGGTATGGGGCTTTTTTCCATCAGAAGCTCTAACAACTTTTCCACCCGTAGGACCAGCGGCAAGAATAAGCCTTTCGAATTCCAGAGAAGTTATCACATTAGTGTATTTGCCATAACCATAGATGGACATGTCATAAGGTAAGTATATGTCATAGCCTGTGGCCACGATTATTGTGCCAACCTCGATTTCTATTTCTTCTGGCTGCTGTTCAAAGTCTATGGCTTGTCTTGCTCCGCAGGCGTCAACACACTTGTAACATTCAATGCAGTAGTCTTTGTTTATAGTGTAAACAAGGGGAACTGCCTGGTCGAAGGGGACGGATATTGCTGTTCTGACACCGAGGTTCATGTCCCACTCGTTAGGATATTCTATGGGGCAGACGTCGCGGCATTCGCCGCAGCCTGTGCAGTTTTCAGCTATGACATATCGCGGGTTTTTGCGGATTTTAACCTTGAAGTTGCCTATGAAACCGCTTACGCTTAGTAGATCTGCGTAAGAGATTATTTCGATGTTGGGGTGTCTTCCCACATCAACCATTTTTGGTCCTTCGATGCATATGGAACAGTCGAGGGTTGGAAATGTTTTGTCTAATTGTGCCATGTGGCCGCCTATGCTTTCACTCTTTTCTAGCAAGTACACTTTGAAGCCCATTTCAGCTAAATCTAGAGCCGCGTTCATTCCAGCTATTCCGCCGCCTATAACTAAAGCCTTGTTAGTGACTGGAACTTCTATTGTTTGTAGAGGTTGCAGGAGCCTTGCTTTTGCTACAGCCATCTTTATGAGGTCCTTAGCTTTTTCTGTGGCCTCCTTCGGATTGCTTGAATGGCACCAAGAGGAAAATTCGCGGATGTTCGCCATTTCGAAAAGAAATGGGTTTAAATCGACATCTGAAACCGTTCTTCTGAAGGTTGGTTCATGCATTCTAGGGGAGCAGGCTGCCACTACTACACGGTTGAGCTTATGTTCTCTTATGGCTTTTCTAATTTCCTCTTGTCCAGGATCAGCGCAAGTGTACCGATTATCTTTTACAAAAACTACGTCAGGCAGGGTTTTGGCATATTCCATGAGTTCCTTTATATCTATTACTCCAGCAATGTTTAGACCACAGTGACATATGAATACGCCTATTCTAGGTTCTTCAACCTTGATTTTGTTTTCACCCATGTCTATTTCTCCCTCCATCCTAGCCTTTTCTTTACAGAGTCCATTAACTTGCGAGAACCAGCAGCCTTCAATTCTTTACTCATCTCAAGAGTCGAAGCTAAACGTTCCAGGGCTTTGTTCCATGCTCCAGAACGTACAGGTGTATGGATGATTTTTGTCCTTTTAAGTTCTAAAGCTTCCTCTTCAGGACAGACAACTTTGCATGCTCCACAATACATACAATAGACTTCGTTTACATGCACCTTATTATCCTCAGGAGAGAGGTAAAGTGCCCCTGTTATGGGACAAACATCTAAACAGTCCATGCATCCTTCTGGACATTTTTCAGGGTGAATAGCTATTTTCCCGTGGAAAAATTTCCGTACATGTATAACGCCTTCAGAACATTTAAATTCGCATATTCTACAGCATGGACATCGTTCCTTTTCAACATCAATTTTTATCTGAATACCCTCTTTCTGCTCTTCCGTTAATTCTTCAAGGTTTTCAACAACCTTTCCGTCAGCAGACACTCTTGTTATTTTAATTAGATCTAGGGGGCATGCTTCCTCGCATTCTACACACTCTATTGGGCATTTGCTTGTATCTATTTGAATGTCACGAACTAACTGAGGAAAGCTTTCTTTTTCAACAACAGAAAGAAGATGTTCACCGTTGACAGTGACTTTTATGGCTCCAAATGGACAGAGGACATCACATATTCCGCAAAAGTTGCATTTGGCTAGGTCCACGTCAACCTTAGCTTTTTTAGCTTTTTCTCCCTCTTTTTTCTGTTGCTTTTCAATTTTGATGGCTTCTTTTGGACATGCTAAAGCACATATTTGACAGCCAACACATAGATTTTTATCCAAATCTAACTTATAGTTCTTAACGTGTAAAACCCACTCTAATGTTAGTGCTTCTGCCGTATCCGTTTTTATGGTTTTTAACGGCATTTCTTAACCTCATGAAGCCAAAGATCGTAGTTTCAGGTTAGATGAGAAGTATAGCCTATTAATCAACTTTCATATATAGTTTAGTTTTAAATCGTCCAAGTTTTAAGAGGGGTTCGTACAGATTGCCACATGGCATTTTAGAGAATTATCAATTATATTATCGATTTTTAGTCCAGAACTCTGCAGCAATTCTTTGAAGCTTTCAAGAGGAAATATCTTCTTTAAGCCTGTGATTACAATGGTAGCTTCTTGATTGGTTACCCTCATAATTTCTTTTAGGGTTTTGCGGGGATTTGGCATGTTTTGAAGTAAGGTTATGGCAAAGGTGTAATTGAACAAATTTTCTTTAAAAGGCATATGGTCTGCATCAGCTAGAAGCAGATGAATGGTATCAAGTGTTTTAGCCCATTTCTTTGCCTGTATAAGAGTTTTTCTGGAAATGTCTAGCCCAACAGTGGTTTGTGTCTTGTTTGCCACGTATTTAAACAATAATCCTGTTCCACAGCCAACATCCAAAACTAGTGCGTGATCATGAATTTTTATGTTTTTTAATGCCGCCTCTATTTTTGCTTCTTGTTCTTCAGCGTATTGCGTATCATAAATGTTTGCTGTAAGATCATAATGCTTCATGACGCTATGTTTTTTCTTCCACTGGCTCATGGGGTCTTCAGAAATCTTATGTATAGTTTAGCCTTCTAAAATTATTGGCGAAATGATGTGGTAACTTCTAAGCCTTTAAGTTTTCTAATAAATCCTACAGTTGGAGAGGCAGAGAGTGCTGTTAAGGAAGCTATAGCTCAACATAAAACTTTGTTGGTTGTGGGAAATTGTTGGGTGGACTATCTTGGCAGGGCAAGGTCAACACTCGAGCCTGGTGAACGTATCTTAATGATTAAGGGCGATGGATCTCTTCTTGTTCACCGACCAGTGGGATATGAACCGGTTAACTGGCAACCTCCTGGTTGTATATTTCATACGCAAAAAAGAAAGGATGTTTTGGAAGTTCGTGCCGTACGGCATAAGCCAGCTGAATCTGTTAAGGTCTTTTTTGACAAAATTTACATGGTTTCCGCGCTTCATCTTGTAGATTCGGGAGAGTTTTCTCTGTATGCAAGTGAAGAAGACATGCAGAGGGCAGTTTTGTTGGAGCCTTCGATTTTGGAGGAAGGGTTTAAGCCCATAAGCTATGAGAAGAGTGTTGAACCGGGTTTTGTGGATGTTTATGGTGTGGACAAGGATGGTAGGCTTGTGGTTGTTGAGATAAAACGTAGAACTGCCGGGAAAGAGGCGGTTCTTCAGTTGGCAAAATACATTGAGGCAATTAAGAGCAAGGCAGATCGGGAAGTTAGGGGCGTCCTTGCCGCACCAGATATTGCTAAAAATGTTCAGCGTCTTCTTACAACTCTTGGATTGGAGTTTAAGGTTTTAAATCCTAAGAAATGTTCAGAAATTTTGAAAAAGGCTAAAACGAGAAAGCTTGAAACATTTTTCACGGAGAGAAGCGTGAAATGATTAAGAAGATTGTTCCTTTGGCCTTTGACAGTTTTGGTGTTCGTTCCATGGCGACTTTTGTAGAGACCAGTGACTTAAAGATTCTCATAGACCCTGGAGTTTCTTTGGCCCCTCTTCGTTATGGTTTGGAGCCTCATCCTTTGGAACTGAAAAGACTGGATGAGACATGGGAAATTATAAAGAAATACGCTGAACATTCTGATGTTCTTATAGTAACTCATTATCATTATGATCATCATGACCCTAACCACCCTGAGCTATATAAGAACAAAACAGTTTTTGTAAAGCATCCAACGGAAAACATAAACAAAAGTCAGAGGGGCAGAGCGGCCTTGTTTCTTGAAGCTATAAAAGGGCTTCCCAGAAAAATTGAAATCTCTGATGGAAAAATTTTCCAGTTGGGAAAGACTCGCATAGCCTTTTCAAAGGCTGTTTGTCATGGCACAAACCCCCGTCTGGGTTATGTGACGGAGGTAAGCATAAAGAGTAATAGCGAAAAATTTCTGCATACTTCTGATGTCGAGGGCCCTTCTCTTAATGATCAGATTCAGTTTATTCTAGAAGAGAAACCTGATGTCTTGTTTGTTGACGGTCCTATGACGTATATGTTAGGTTATCGTTATTCCTACAAGAGCTTGGAGATTTCTAACGAAAATCTTGTTAAAGCCGTAAAGGAGGCAGATCTCCAAACGCTGGTTTTAGATCATCATTTCTTGCGTGATTTGAAGTACAAGATGCGAATAAAACGTGTTTATGGTGCTGCCAAGAAATACAGTGTGAAGGTTTTGACTGCAGCGGAGTTTTGTGGAAGAAAGATTGAGATGCTTGAGGCTTTGAGGAAAGAGTTGTACGCGAAATATGGAGATTAGAGTGTTTGAGAAAGACATAATTAGCAAGTTTTACCATGAAGTTTTGGTTGAATTTTATGAATCTCTGGGAAGATATTCCGGTTGGCGATGAACCACCTAAATTTTTGAATGCTATTATAGAGGTTGTTAGCGGTTCGAGAGATAAGTATGAGTATAAGCTTGACTGGGAAGCTTTTGTATTAGATCGAATTATACCTTCTTCTGTGGTTTTTCCTGTTGAGTATGGATTTGTTCCGCAAACATGGTTTGATGATGGAGACCCTCTTGACATAATGGTGTTAAGCTATGAGCCGTTGGAAGTGGGATGTATCGTTAAGGTTAGGGTTATAGGAGCATTGATAATAGAAGATGAGAAAGGTGAAGACCCGAAAATATTATCAGTTCTTGTGAATGATGCTAGGTTTGAAGGATATAAGAATATTAGTGATGTTCATCCTCACAAACTTAGGGAAATTCAAGAGTTTTTTGAGACCTATAAGCGTTTGGAGCCTCATAAATGGGTTAAATTTAAAGAATGGAAAGATGTGGAACAAAGCTTAAGAATAGTTGATTATTCTATTGAAAAGTTCAGGAGTTTTAAAAAAGTGTAGAATGATCTCTGTTCCGAAATTTATGTGAGAAGTTTTGGTTCGTGAAAATGAAGTATTAAGGCGATATTTATCGGGGTTTAGTTGTAAATATTTCATTTTTCCTATACTGAAAGCTAAAGAGTTATATGTATAGAGGTTCATTTATTCTTTAGGAAGTGTTTTTCTTGTCTTTGAAAGAGTTGAAGTTGACGAACGAAAAGGCTTTGAAGATTGCTCGTGTTCTTTCGTCAGAAACTAATGTTAGGATATTGCATTTACTTTCAAAAGAGCAGTTGGATGTGTCCACAATTGCCCAACGTTTGAAATTAAGCGAGGCCTATGCGAGCGAAGAGATAAGTAAGTTAGAAAAACTCGGGTTGATTAATGTTAGTTATGCTCCTGGGAAAAGGGGAATCAGAAAAATCTGTGAGTTGGCTGTGGGAAAAGTTACCATAGTGATACAAGCATGAATTTGAAGGAATCTTCTCTAAAAAGGGTTTCATTATGCTAGTTTTCGAATTGATAGTGGCACTCTTGGCTTTTATTGCAGGGTTTTTTATTTTGGTTTATTGTAGTGATAAAGCTGTTGAGCATTCTGTAATTATTGCTTCTGGTTGGAGAATACATCCTATTTTGATAGGACTTATTTTTGTTTCTATTGGAACAGATCTTCCAGAAATTATGAATTCAATTATTGCCTCGTGGGCGGGACATGGCGATATAAACGTGGGAAATGCTTTAGGATCTACTTTCACTCAGATGACACTTATTTTAGGGTTGATTGCTTTGTTTGGCAAATGCTTTAAAGTAGATAAGAAAGAGATATTGATTATTGGCATCTGTGAAATTTTGTCGCTTATACTTGCTACGTCTATTGTTGAGAAAGGTTTCATCTCAAGAATTAATGCTCTATTTTTGGTCATAAGCTGGATCCTTTTGATGTTGGTCGTAAGGACAATGACGACAAAGGATTATGTTTTTGAAGGTAGGTCTGAAAGGAAGTTTCACCATTTCGTTATAGCCGTTTTAGGGTTTTTGGGAGTTGCTTTTGGTTCTTACATTCTTGTTGAATCAATAATCGCTATATCCACAATTTTTAGAATTTCAGAGTTTTTTTTAAGTTTCTTCATAGCCGCTATTGGGACATCTCTTCCAGAATTAGCAGTTGATTTAAATGCTGTTCGTAAAGGACAGTATGAGATTGCTATTGGCGACATTATTGGAAGCAGTATTGTTGACGCTACTCTTTCAATAGGTATAGGTCCTCTCATTTTTTCAAATGTACTTTCTTCGGGGATAATGGCGTTTTTCACTGGCATCTATGCTATATTTGCATCTGTAATTGTAATAGCTACTCTTTATATAAGAGGGAAGGTTGAGACAAAAACTGGAATCCTTTTTATAGTAATTTATTTTATTTCTTACGCTTTATTCCTTCATGCTTAGACGAACTTGCAGATATGAGATTGGGGTTTGGGGATTAAAGTTTTATTTGCCTATGGATACAAAAGATTGGGCGGCGTTTGATTCGGATGAATTTCAGGAAAGCTTTTGCTGGGTTGCTGGGTTTATTACAAAGTTTCTTAGCTTTTGTTCTTTTTGTTTTGGCTTGTATACTTTACTTTAACTTTTTTGACATTCAAACATCGTTGAATATTGCAACCTCTTATCTACCTCTTCATTTGGCAATCATGGTTACTTATGGTTTTGTTTCTTTTGTAAATGGAGTTTTTCTTCTTCATGAATGGTGGGAAAGCCGCTAGGGGAGGGAATGTTGTTTGAAAACAGAAAGGGAGCTTGGATTGTTCAGTGCTGTGATGATGGGGTTAAGTGGGGCCATTGGTTTTGAAATTTTTGTATTATTAGATTATGCTTATCGTTTAACTGAATCGGGGTTGGCGTTAATGATTGTTCTTGTTTTAGCTGGGGTACTAAATCTGATAATAATGTTTAGTTATTGTGAGCTTAGTGCAGCTATGCCGGAAGTGGGCGGTGAATATACCTACATTAAAACTGCTTATGGTGGATACATTGCTTTTATAGCTGGTTGTTTCCGATGGCTTGCAAGCATTTTTGGTGCTGCTTTGGCGGCTACAACTTTTACGCTGCAAATGGCATATTTCTTTTCAGTGGTGTCTCCGCAAATTCAAAGCTTTTTTGTTTCTCAAATACCGTTGATTTCTGTTATTATAGTCGCCAGTTTTGCTGCGTTGGAGGTTAAAGGAGTAAAGCATGTGGGAAGCCTAATAGTTTTTGTGTTTTTGGCTGTGTTTGCTGTTTTTATTGCTGGTGGAATGTTGCATGGGTTGACAGATATTGGTGTTCTTCCAAAACCAATGCTTGAGAGTTTGTCAGGAATCTTTGCTTCAACGGTTTATGTGTTTCCAATATTTTTTGGTATGCGAGCGCTTGTTGCTGGAGCGGCTATGGTAAAACGTCCTGGAAAAAATATTCCGAGGGGTATTCTGTTGTCAGCATTGATGATTATACCCATCTATGCTTGTTTAGCGGTTACAGCTTCGGGGGTTGTTTCGCCTGGAGAGGTTCAGCCTTCAGTGCCTTTCCTTAATTTTGCAGCTCAGAAGATTATGGGGGATTGGGGTGGCGCTCTATTTGCTGTGGCGGGGATAGTGGCGAGTCTCTCTGCGTTAGGTACTTCTCTGGCGGTTCAATCAAGTATCCTTAGGGGGATGAGTAGGGATGGTTATTTACCTAAAACTTTACTTTCTGTTCATAGAAGTTTTGGAACTCCTTATCTGGCGATAGTGGCTGGTTCACTTTTTGTGATGTTTTTCAGTGCCCTAGGTGTTGTGGTTTTCCTTGGATATGCTGCGAGCTTCGGTTCTCTCTTGGTTTTTGCTTTGGTGAATTTGTCTGTTTTAAAGCTTAGAAAGGAGAAGCCTCATATTGAGAGACCTTTCAAAACGCCTCTTTATCCTTTTACGCCAATTATAGGATTTACTCTGCCTATGGTGCTCCTAGTTTTTCCAGTGCTTTTAAGGGATACAAACGCTGTTGAAGCAATAATATCTAGTTTGGGGTTAACTGGGCTGGTTCTTGTTACATATTATCTTAGGATGGTGGGACGTCGTCGCTTACAAATTGCAGTTGGAGGTATAGGGGTTGGCACGGGGGTTTCTTTGGTATTGCTAACTTTTCTATTAGAGTTAGGGTTAATTTCGCAAATGCTTTTTTATGTGCCTAGTTATGTGATGTTGGTTGTAGGTGCAGTTTTTATTATTGGGGGTATTCTAAACATTTTGTCGCGGGATTAGGCTAATATTTCAATGAAAGTCTGGCATTCCCTTTCAGAAACCCATCCTTCTTCTTTAAGGGTTTCCAATCCTTGTTTGATTAATTCAAGTATGTTGTTTTTTTGTAGCAAGTTGGCTTTGTTGCATGCTTCGTTCATGTCTCTGTTAAAAACGGCGTTTTGTTCCATTATTAGGGGGAATTTATTAAGTAATGAAGCTAGTTTTGGGGAGCGGGGTTGAAGAAGTTGTTTTATTTTTGCTTTGCCGAAGGCTCCTTTGAATTTCACTCCTAATCCTACTTTGTTAACTATTGAAGGGGGGAAACAGACATACCTTTTTCTTGTTTCGGATTGATAACATACTAGATAGAAAGGCATGTGTACCAATGCGTTTTTCTTTGGTTGGTGTTTGACTCCAAGTTTTTCAAATTGTGCGATTGATGTTTCCCTTAATTTTATAAGCTTGTCAATTTGGGTTATTATGTTTGAAGTTAGTTCTTCTAGTTTTTCCATTTCTTCTGTGTAAACGTGTATTTGGGCGTCTCGTGAGGATTCGATTTCCACTAGATCTTTCATGGTTTCCTTAACTTTGGCGTCACATTCAGATCTTAGTTCAAAGATTTTCAGCTTTTTTTCGTTTTTCATTGCTTCGATTTCTTTGTTAACCACTTTAAGTTTACCTTCGATTTCAGAAAGTTCTCTTCTAACTTGATTTTTCTTTTCTTTCCATTTGCTTTCGCTAACACCGTCTTTTTCAATAGTACTGCTTTTTATTTCGAGATCGCAGCGGTCAATTTCGCTTGTTAATTGGTCCTTTGTTTTATCTAGCTTGATTTTTTCTTTTTGTAGGCTCAAAAGTTTTTCTTCGGTAATTTCGGAAGTTTCAGCAATTTTTTCGTCATATTCTTTACGGATCTTCTCTATTTCCTTTGCTTTGGAAGCCTTAAACTTTTCAATTTCCTTATCGAATTTTGACCTAACTTTCTCTATTTGGCTTTGCATGTTTTTTATAAAGCCTTTAGTTTTTTCGCTAAGAAGCTTCATGCCTTTGTTGAGGGCCTTGATTTCTTCTTCAAATTTGGATTTCAAATTTTGAAGGTCTTGTGTGAGAGAGAAAACTAAGGATTCGTCGATAGAGGGTGAAACGAATACGATTTCTGGTAGTTGTGTTCTAATTTTGGTTGCTTCTGTCATATATTTGGAGAGGGTGTCAAGTAGTTCTAGGTCGGTGATAAGTCCATCCATTACTTTTTTCTCTTCAGTTATTGGAGTTTGGAAATAGTTGGTGCTATCTTGAAGAAATTGTAGGTAGTTTTGGCGTGTTTTTGAGCTTCGGTTTAGATTCTCAAGAAACTCTTGTATGTCCGGGATTATGGGGTAAGTTATGGTGTGAGAAGTTGTGTGTAATCCGTCAAAGAAAAGGGTGATATTGTTGAATGGGATCATCCAAAAAGGATAGCTGACTTTTGCCATAAAACCCAGTTTTTCAGGGGGTTGTTTTCCTACAAATTTTCCGCCTTTTGATCTTTCCAGTTCGGCTAGACAGAAGATTGCGGCTATTTCACTTTCTTCTGTAAAAGGTTGCCTTCGGTTTCGAGAAGGTGTGGAAAAGGGGAGAAGGTATTTCACGATTTTTTGAGACACTGCTTTCCACCGAACAGTTTCAGTTTCTTTATTGAGGGCAAGGGTGATTTATAAATTGTGAATATTCCGTATACTTCTCTCTGTTACTTATTGTGAGTATTGCAGAAAATTTAACAGTAGTATTCGCTTTTTATTAATAGAAGTTATCGAAAGTGATGGCCATGACGAAAAAAGGGAAAGAGATAACTGTTAAGGCGCCGCCTAAGCCTGTTACTCCTGAGGAAAAGAAGGCTGAGAAGGCTGTGGAAAAGGCTTTGGAGGAGGAACGTTTTGGTGTTCTGCAAGTATCGCGTAAAGTTGGGATGTACTTTAGTGCTTCGATGTTGGTGGCGGGTGCCCTGCTTCTCTGTTTATGTGCTTATGTAATTTTTACTGGTTATGTGGAATGGATAGTTGTATCCCCTGAAATAACTTTTTTGGGTTTTTTGGTGTGGATTTTTGTAGGCATAGTTAATATTGTGGGTGGTTTTCTTCTTGTGGGAAGTGAATGAGAAGGGTTTGATTTTATCTGGAATGGAGTAGTAGGAAACCTGCGAGGATGTCAAGGGCTCCTATTATTGCCATGGCATAGATGAATAATTCGGGTTTTAGATAATTTTCGATGTTTATTTTTTCGATGACTATGAGGAATGTGATAGTTAATAGTAGAATACCTAAAAAGGAGAGAAAACCTCCGAAGGCGATTTTTAGACGTTGTTTAGGGGTGAGGGGAGACATGGATGTTTTCCGCAGCTTAATGTTTTTTTAGGGAAATAACATTATCGGTTAGAGATTTTTTGTTTTAGAAATTCGGTAATCTTTTTTTGGAATAGTGCGTTTTTTATAAGTTCGCTGTTTAGGATCCATCTTTTTAGGGAGATTTGGAATCTGCTGGCGATCCATTCTAAAGCTTGTTCCAAAGTTTTGAATGTTCTGGGTTTTTGTCGCATGGCGTTTCGTACGTTTTCTCTAACTTGCCATACGCCTACGGGCATTATGTAGCCTGGATGGGCTTCTCGGAGAACTATTACTGTTGCTTGGCGTTTTTCTTTTATCAGATGTTCGCATACTGCTAGTCTTGCTGCATAGTAGCATCCGCCTATTTCTGCGTAGGTGGTTCTTCCTTCGTAGTTTTCCCAGTCGGAGAACATGACAATGTTTCTGCCGCGGGGGTTCCAAACAGTGCCAGGGTACCATGCTTCTATGGCTTCGTAGCTCCATGCTCCCGGAATCATCAATATTTCAAAGATGTTGTCTAGGTAGCGTGATTCGTATACGCGGTATTCGCTTATTTCTGGGTATGTCTTGACTTTTTCCATGAGGTTTTTTGAGATTAGGCTGTCTACGGCGGTGATGCTCCATCGTGTTGGTACTAGTTTCCTGTTTTTTTCTAAGCCGAAGGCGCCGACGCTGAAGGCTCTTTGGATTTTGCTTACTAGAACGCCTTTGCTGTAGAGTTCTGTGACAGCTTCTGAGGCTTTTAAGTCTGTGTCGCTGTAGGCTTTTTCTATTTGGTGGTCCCATCGGGGGTTGCTGATAAGTAGGTCGCGGATGGGAGCTGATGGTCCGAAGGGTTGGACTTCGTCGTCTAGAACGAGAAAGCCTCTGGGTTTCTTTTTGAGGATTAGTTCTACGTCTACTGGTTTTACTGCTAAGGCTAGTTCTCGGGTTTTGTCTATTATTTTTCCTGCTTTTTCAAATTTTTTTACGTGAACGCGGTGTTTTCCGCGGATGAGCAAGGAGCGAAAATTTACTATTTCATCTATGGTTTTTCCGAACCAGTATTCTGGTAGGTCGTAGAGGCTTGTGTCTTCTTGTATTGGGGGGACAAGGGGTCCAGCATAGACGTAGGGGTAGCCTATTCTTCCAATGAATACGCTTGGGGGTGACATGCCAGCGATATCTTCGCTTTGCATGAGGGGGATGCTTTTTAGGAAGTAGTTTACTTTGATGATTATGGGACATCGGGTTTTGCCGCAGAGAAAACGGGAGCCTTTGCATGCTACGCATAGGGTGTTCTTGGAAACTTTGGTTACGAGGGTTTCGTTGTATTTTATGTCGGATGTTTTTAGGATGTTATTTAGCCATAAGTTGGGTGAAAGCTTTTCGTGATTCGTTGAAGAAGCCTTCAATCTTAATCATCATCAATTGTGATTTAAACTTGTTATGTACATTGTTCTTTTATTTCAGAGAGTTCTTTTAATGTAGTTTCTTTTAGCTCAGGAAGCTTATTTTTTATGACATCCCAGAGGATGTCTAGGTCAATGCCAAAATATTCGTGGATTAATATGTCCCTAAGTCCTGCTATTTTCTTCCATGCTATCTCTGGATACTTGTTTTGGATCTCTTTTGGGATTTTCTTCACAGCTTCTCCGGTAATCTCGAGATTTCTTACAGTGGCGTCTTGAACTAGCTCGTTTGTAGAGAATTTTCTGAAGTTTAGGTTTTCTACATAATTTTCTATCTTTTTAATTGCTTTTAAGATGTCTTTTAAGTAAACTTTAGGATGTCGTTGCATAGTTGACACTTTTCATGATGTATGGCTTCAGTTCTGGTTTTATTGTTTCAGATATAACAAGGTCAACTTTGCAGTTAAGTAAATCTTCTAAAAAGAGTTTGAGTCCCATATAATTGTCAAAAGTTTTTTCGCTTTTCTCAAACTCAACTAAGATGTCCACATCGCTTTTAACTTGTTGGCGTCCTTTTGTATAGGAGCCGAATAAACCGATTTTTTTAACCCCGTATTTTTTAATTGCCTCCATATTTTCAGAAATTTTTTTTAATATTTCCTTTGAGGTAAGCATTCTAAGTCGAGTTTAATAATTGTTTATGAGTTTTTATAGGTTTCTGGGTGCTTGTTTGCTTGTAGTGTTTACCGTAAGTTTTAAATGATTAGTCTTTGTTAGGAGAGAATATGTCTTGGGAAGATCTGTCTATTGCGGGTTTTCTTTTGGTTTTGGGTGGTGTTGTATGTATTTTGGGGATAATTGTTTCTGAGGCGTTGTATCCAGGTTATAGCACGTCTCAGAATTATATTAGTGATTTGGGTGTGGGTCCTTCTGCGTTTATTTTTAATTTTTCGGTGTTTCTTCTTGGTGTTCTTATTCTTTTTGGTGCATATTTTATTCACAGAGCTTTTAAGGTTATGTTTTTCTCTGTTTTGGTTGTTTTGGCTGGTGTTGGTGCGGTTGGGGTTGGGATTTTTACTGAGGATGCTGGAGTTGTTCACACTGTTTTTTCTTTGATTGTTTTTCTTTTTGGAGGGCTTTCTGCTGTTGCCTCCTCGAAATTTCAGAAGCCGCCGTTTTCCTATTTTTCGGTAGTTTTGGGGGTTGTGTCGTTGTTGGCTTTGGTGCTTTTTGCTAGTGGGAATTATTTTGGTTTGGGAAGGGGTGGAATGGAGCGTTTGATTGCTTATCCTACTTTGTTGTGGAGTGTTGCTTTTGGCGGTTATCTTATGGGAGAATCCGACAAAACGTGAAAAGAACGTAAATGAGGATTCGTTGCATGTTCGTTCTGAATATTTGTTAGCTTTTTAGATGTGAGAAATTAGGGAGTTATGTACCATCGTGTCTTAAGGTTTTTGATCTCCTTGAAGTGAGGATCGTCGGTTACTATAGGGCATTTGTAGATTTGGGCTGTAGCAGCTATTATGCTGTCAGCCATGGGCATTCTGTATTTACTTCTGATTTCAGAGCTTTTTATGGCTGTATAGTAGTCTACGGGAAGGATTTTAAAGTCTCTGGATATTATTTTGCTTCGGAGAGTTGCAACTTCTCTGCCTTCCTTGTATAGGTTGATACAATGGATTTCGTGAATTGTTATTGTGGAAACTAGTCTCTCTTTTACTTCTTTTAAGTCATCTTTGAGTTTTTTTATGAGAACTTTGTTGTTGGAGTAGAAGTATTCGATGAAGAAACGGGTGTCGTACAGGCTTTTTTTAGGCATCTTCTTCTCGCATCTTGTCTAATATTTGTTTTAATTCTTTTACATCTGCCTTTCCTGCACTGGCTCCTGCAAGGTCAAAGATGCTTTGAAGTTTTCTTATTATGATGATGCCGTCTTTTTCGGTGACCTCAACCTTTGATCCTTCTTGTATGTCGAACTTTTTTCTTAATTTGATGGGTATGGTTATTTGGCCTTTCTTGGTGACGGAGACTTCGGTCATACTTTTTCATGGTAATACAATTTAAAGGTAATACTTAAACTTTCTCTTACTTTAAGAAATAAACTTTAGGTGATGTTAATGGGTAGTCTAACTGTTTGTTTGTGGATAATGATGTAGCATTATGGAAAGCCAGGACCTGCTATATTTTTATAAGTTTTACTCTTTTTTGGTAAAAGTGAATTTTTTCTTTTGGTTGTATGTGAATTTCGAAGGGTTCTCTTATTCCGCTTTTCCAGAGTTCAGCGTGGATTTTTGCAGGTTTTAGTTTTGTGATTACAAGGATGTCTATGTCGCTGGAGTAGTTGTGCCTTTTCTCTGCTACTGAGCCGAATAGATAGATTTCTGCGCTTGGATCTAGTTTTTTAACTGTTTTTTTTATGGTTTGGAGGTTTTTATGTAGATTTTTGAATGCTTTTTGTCTTTTTAGAGCCTTTTCTACGAGAATTCTATTGGACATTTTTTATGATTTCCTTTACTGCTTTTGTTAGTTTTTCTGTTTCTTGTTTGGTGAATTTTCTCATGATGTATCTTGATGTTATGTAGGCGTCTTCTAGCATGCCCAGTTCTAGTAGATATTTTTGGAGTATGTTTTTTATGGAGAGTTTTCTATTTTCTGGGGCTATCTTTGATAGGATTTCTAGGAGTTCTCTTACGCTGTGTGTTCTAGGGTAGTTTATGCCTTGAGCTAGGATTTTTGATTTTAAGAATAATTGTAAGGCTTGTTCGAGGCTGAAGACCGCAAGGTCGTAGAAGCCTTGGTTTGTTTGGTATTCTGCAGTATTTAGAAATTCCTTTGATCTTCTGAGGAGGTTTTTCTCTTCTTCTTGTCTGGTCACAGCGTTGTCCTCTCTCTTATGGGAATTTATTGATTTTAATTATTTAAGTATGTGTAGAAATTGTTGGAGGGTTTCTTTTAGGAAGACTTGTCAGTTTTCGATCTGGCTAAAATTTAGCAGTTTTGAGGGTGTTAGTCCCTTGGAAACTTTGAAGAGGCTGCGGGGATGTGTTGAGTTTAGGGATAAAGAGTTGATGTTGAAGGAGATTTATGCAGTAAGGGCTGAGGGCAATAATGTATGTTTGTAAGGTTTCTATTAGTTTTATTTGGCGGTTTTTGTTGTTTGGTTAAGTAGTTTTTCTAGTTGCTCGATTTGTTTTTTGATTTCTTTTTCGTTTATGTTGGTAGTGATGGTGGTTATGGTTTTTGTGGTTTGTTCTGCGAGTTGGAGCCATTTTCTTCTTTGCTGTGGGGTGATTTTGACGAGTTTTCCGTTTATTCTTTGATGTTTGGTTTCGCCTTTGACGATTTTGCCTGCGGTTTTGAAGATTTCTTCGAGGTTTTTTAGCAGTATTTTTCGAAGTTTGTTTAGTTCTGTTTCGGTTTCTTGTTTTATTTTTTGGATTCTTGTTTGGATGTATCTATTGATGGAAACTTTAACCATTGGATGACCTACCCTCTCTAGTTTTTTGGTCATATAGAATAGGGGTTTTTGCATTTATGTTAGAAGTGAAGTAGCCACTTCCATAAGGGGGTAAATTTAATGGTTTTATTGTTAATTTTGGAAGTATCTTCGTAGTTCCAGGTGATTGTTAGGAGGTTTTTGCATTTTATTTGTTCAGAGGCTTTTAGGAGGGATTTGATTTCTCTTTTTTCGACTTCGTCTTTGTTGGATGCATAAGTTACTTGTATTAGTTTTTGGATTTTTGTTCCTTCTTTTAGGATGAAGTCTACTTCTGCTTGTTGGTGATTTTTCCAGTAATAGATTTCTAGGAGAGGTTTTTTGTTGGTTAGTCTTAATAATTCTAGGAAAACCGTGTTTTCCATGAGTTTGCCTATGTCTTCTGAGAATCTAACGACTTTTGTTAAGCCTGTGTCGCAGAGGTAAATTTTTTTGGGCCAGCTTTCTCTTTGATAAACTTTTTGTGAAAATTTGTTGAGGACAAATAGGACTACTGAGTCTTGAATTTTGTCAATGTAGGTGTAGAGCGTGTTTTTTCCAAATTTCTGGGATTTAAGGTACTTTATGATTTTGTTTATGCTAAATTCTTTTGAGAAGTTTTGTAGAGAGAAGAATAGTAAAAATCTGGCGAGGCTTATGTTTTTTAGTTTATGCCTTTCAACAATGTCTTTGAAAAGTATCATTTCAAAATATTCTTTTAGTATTCTTTCTTTTTCGGTTTCTTCTAATACAACTTCTGGGAAGCCTCCGAATTCTAGGTATTTTCTCAAGAGATTTCTAATTTTGGCAGCTTCATCCATTGTTAGATATTCTGTGGTTACATTTTTTGCTTTTAGGAATTCTCTGAAGCTGAAGGGTAAAAGGAGGTACGAAAAAGTTCTTCCCCTTAATTGGGTGGCTATTTCCTTGCTTAGGAGTTTTGAGGAAGAGCCTGTTACAAACAAGTTGTAGTGTTGGGTGTCTAAGAGCTCTCTTATGGCTATTTCCCAGTTTTTCACGTTTTGAATTTCATCGAAGAATAGGTTTGTGGGGACATTGCCCGTGATCTCTGTGTAAAACCTTGTTAAATCTCTTATTTCTTTGAAGGTTATGTCCATTAATCTTGTATCTTCGAAGTTCAGGTATAACGAGTTTTTCTTGCTTTCCCTTAACAGTTGATAGAAATAGTAGGTTTTGCCAGCTCGTCTAGGTCCTATGATTGAAATCACTTTATCTTTTCTTCTGGGGACTTCTAATTCTCTGTTGATGCCTTTTGCTGGTTCCTTTTTTATCCATTCTATGATGTAGTCTTTGACTGTTGGCAGTTGCATAAGTACTATTGGAGAGATAATTTATTTAAATTTTATCTCAATTGGAGAGAAAATTTTTAATTCTAATAACTTGTCTATTTTGAACTATCTTATGAGTGGAGAAGCGGAGTTAAAATTCGGTTTATTTTTCGATTTCTAGGTATTCGGTTAATGGCTTCCTTAGTAGTTCTTTGTATTCATCTTCTACGTCTTCCATGCTCCATCTTTCTTCTTCTTTGTATTTGAGGGGGCCTTGGGCGGCTTCTTGAGTTGTTCCTACTACGTAGGGGTAGCCTGTTTGGGAGTTGGTTTCGACAACGTAGGTGCCGTCTTTTAGGTGTACTAGAACCCAGCCGTGGTCGAATTGTTGATCGCCGCGGTCGAGTTTGCCTCTTCCCATTTCGACTTTGAAGCCTTTTTCTTTAAGGTATTTCATTATTATGGCGCTTTTTTCTCCGCATGTTAGGTCGCGGTATTGGAATTTGAAGTTGACTTTGTTTAGGGCTTCTTTTAGTTTGTCGATAGATTTATTGTCGCCTAGTAGGAATTGGTAGAGGGATATCCATCTGGTTGTTTGTACAGTTTCGGAGTGGACTATGCCTTCTTCACACCAGACAGTGTAGGTAGTTATTTTGGTTTCTTGAATGAGAGGGGCAAATAGTATAGTAATGAAAGCTATGGTGAATATTATGGGGTAGTAGTACACTTTTTTTAGAGGCATAACAGTATAATTTTAGGGTGAAATTTTGTTTAAAGATTTTGGCGGGGGTTAAACTTTTGTATTTAGCGGTGTTCTCGTTATTTCTTTAACTTGGTCGAAATCCTCGTCGTCGCTTATAATTGTGGTTATCTTTCTGCTTAGTGCTGAGGCTATATGTATGGAGTCTCTTGGGTTAAGTTTGTATTTGTCAAGGATCATTTGGGCTAGGGTTAGTGTTCCTTCGTCAACGTCTATGAATTCTAGGTTTGGAAAGCCTAGGAGTTTTCTGCCTTGGCGTATTCCATCTTCTCTGCCTAATACTCTGTTTACAACTCATGTGACTTCGTCCCATGTTAAGGTAGATGTGTATGCTTTTAATTCTCCTTTTTCTATTTTTAGGAGTATTTCTTTGGCTTTTGGCTGAGTTTCTGTTTTGTATATTACAGGGTAAATGAATACGTTGGAGTCAATGTAGGGCATGTTTCTGGGCAACCTGTTCTGCGATTATTTTCTTGATGTCTATAGTTTCTTTTAGTTTGGGAGAGAACGTGGAAATGTAGTATTCAGTGTAGGTTCCTTCAATTTTTGGTTTGCTTATGATTATTTCGTCGCCTTTGACTTTGATGGTTACGTTAACACCTGGTTTTAGACCTAAAGCGTCTCTTATCCGCTTGGGGATTATGATTTGTCCTTTTGGGCCGATAGTTTTTGTGGGCATTTTACATACCTAGTAGTAGGATTGTTTTACTTTTATTATGCTTTCTTACAATTGAGTTTTCTTTAGAACAGCCCCCCTGTGGGCAGGTCTAGAAATCCTAGGTGATATGGCAGGTCAGGTTATCATGAGTATGACAATAAATTATTACAGGTTGTAGGCGGCGAATGGTTTGTCAGAGGGGTTTGCAATTTTCTTTGTTTGGGAGGCTATCCTGTAATCTTTAGATGGGGGGAAGGGGTGATTCTTTTTGTTTTGGTTATGTTTTGTGTTTCGTAATATAGAAGAGTTTTACTTACGGGTTTATAAAGGGGTGAGAGTTTTGATTTTATAGAATATGTGGAGAGAAAGGAGTGGATAAAGTTTGAAAAAGTTAATTAGGATTATTTTGGCTGTTGCTTTAGTTGCTGTTGTTTGCATTTCTTCATTCGCGTTTGTCAATTCGGTTGCTGGATGTGACAGACGAAGGAGACAGCGTGAATGTGAAATGGAGGATGATCATGAAGACTGTTGTTGCTGTGTTCCTGGAACCGTTTTCTATTTGGGCAAGGACACGGTTACTCAGGGGGATTGGCAGAATGCTGTCGGTAGTCCTATAGGTGTCTATGGATCATATGCACACATATTACCGAACCCACCAGTGAAAAGGACAGAGATTCCTGTTGGAAACTTTTCTGTACCCGTCGGCGGATATACATGGACTGATTATGGATGGACACCTACACAGATTGCTGGACTTCCCTATAATAGGACAGATCCGCCTTATTGGGACGAGTATGTTTCATTGGAACCTAGGATTAACTATACCTTGAATGGCACACTTTACGATATGCCTAGTATCGGGCTTATACAATGGCCTGCTTTTGAGTGGGCTTGGGATGATTTCAATTCTTCCGATCCAAGAGCTGCCCATTTCAAAACAACTGTTGAGGGTTCTGGCGGTCCTGGTACACGACTTACATGTTGGGATGATGGGAGTGAGAGAGGCTACCCATCCGATGGTTACATCAATATAACGTTGGAGTTTCCAAAGGGTATGTTTATGCTTTCGCTTTACGCTTATGATATGGAGAGGTGGCAACGTCCAAATCAGACAATTTATATAACAGATGAATCTGGTGAGATTCTAGCTTCTGCTGTAATGGAAGGCACAGAGTTTGACGAAGGCATTTATCTTCAGTTTCTGGTTTGTGGTCCTACAACAGTTATAGTGCAAGTTATGAAGGGATCTGAATCCGTTAATGCTGTGCTTTCTGGGATTTTTGTTGACAAGTTACCTTGTGTTAAGTGGTGTGGTAAGACTATAGGTTTTTGGAAAACTAATATTGGCAAGCAGATACGCAAGATACGGGGCAGGGGCTGGCAAGTTGACATCGAGGTTATTCGAGAAGCGTTGAACAAGATTCATGATCGCTATGGATGGTCATGGATTCCTTATGGAGACGATCAAGACATTAAAGCATGGCGCCTTCTGAGCTACAGAGATCCAATTACTGGAAAACGAATGGCATGGAACGCTACAATAAAGGCTCAGGCTCAAGCTCTTGCCTTGCTACTTACAGCAGAAATCTTTGGAGGTATATTCGATCCTGAAATGATTGAGATTGATGGTTATGGTTCCGACAGAATCTTAGGATGGATCAACCAGATTGTTGCCGAGTTTAACAAGGCTTCACCAGACTATGTATTCATATACAATGTGGCGGACTTCCTGAATAATTTAAATGAGTAAAACCAGTGAAGTACTGACCTATTTTTTCTTTCAATTTTTTAGCTACTTATTTATATATCTATACACTGCAAAGTTCCCATTTTCATGCACTAGTTGAAAACTTGAAGACGGCAAGTTTCCAATGATATAGACGTTAAATCCATGGTTGGAGAACTCGTTTGCTATTTTTTCGGTTTTATCTATCCAATTAGGGGAGCGATATGGCGCCCAACCTAAATCGTACCAGATGGCTTTACTCTTATTAAGGTATAGTGCAGCGAATCCGCGGAGGGAGATGTCAACGAGAACACAGCTCTTTCCTTGCGCATTCTCGTTGATCCATTTTAATGCCTCTACTACATTTGATGATTCTTCTATTGGCAGTGTGTTTTGGCGCATGGATGGAGGGATTTTCATTAGAATCCACCTAAGGTCTGTGCGACGAAGATTGTAGTATGGGAAGGGTGATTTAGGTGTCATGGTTATAAATCCAATAGTAAGTAAACTGATTATGAAACCTACAGCTAGTGTTGTTGGGAGTTTCGCGTCAAAAACTATGGATCTTTTTTTCCAAAGTTTGAACTTAAATGTGATCCTTCTGAGCATACTCAAGCCTTCAACGGCATAAAAGGAGAGAGGATATGTTAGCATGAATGCCCATCTTTGCCAAGCTGCAAAGGTTGTTTGAGGTGAAAGAAGTGGAAGGAAGACCGCAATTAGACATCCCACAGTCCAGAATCTAAGTGACACATCTTTTATTTCACCTACAAACCCGATTATTGCTAGGGGGAGTATGGGGAGGTAGCAGTAAAGGAAGAAAAGGATAATGGAACTTGCCATTTGGAAGTAGGTGTCTGATGGATACCACCAGCCTTCTAAGGCGTTGTATAGCAATGGAAACTGTAGGGATAGAAACTGATAAAGGTAAAGGGTAAGTGGAAGGAGAATTGTTAAAATCAGTTTTAATCTTCCTTTTTTATTCCTCCTGATCAGAGTGTAGGCGAGTGGGAGAGTAGCGGCAAACAAAATCATGCTTACTCCTTCATGAGAGAGCACCACACCAATCATGCTTGCAGTAGTCACCATAGCCATTTTCCAGCTTCTGCCAGTCCTTTTGAATAGAGTTAGACTTGTGAAGAGGAGAATGAGGGCGAATTCGTTACAAAGTAGATCCCAGGAAACTCTAAGAGAGACGAAGTAGATGGAGGAGAGAAGAGAGGCCGCGAGAGCTTTTTCTGGTTTCTTGAACAGTTCTCTTGCATATAGGTAGGAGGATAGACCTAGAAGGCCGTGAAGCATTGTGGGAAACACCTTTAGGGCTGTTGTGCTACCCCACGGATATACTAGGCTAGCGACTGTGTAGAAGAATGGTCTTGCCCTCACTGCTTGCCAGACAAGCTGCTCAAAACCTCCTCCTAACCCCTCGAGAAGGGGTATATAGAGTGAGAGAGTGTCAAATCCGACTTGGTAAGGGTACATTAGAATTTCGGGAATTGCTCTAATTGTTAAGGGAATAAAGAGAGCGAGAAACATGTATTTATATTCTGATTTGGGGAAAAGGTGGAATATCTTTCTGTGAGGTGGCTCTGTGAGTGCCTGTTTGGGAGGAAGCAAAGAGATTTTATGAACGGCCCTTACGGAAGCCGTGGCGGCTATTATAGCTGATAAACCGATAGAGGCAAGTATGACTCTTAAATCTAAGAAGGGTTGAAGGGTGTGGCTTGCCGCTATCAGAACTCCCATCTGTGCGATAATGCTAGTTAAGATGAAACCAATGAAATAGCCGATGGTTCCTGTCAAGGCAGAAAAAACTGTAAGTTTAAGGCAAAGAAGACTGAGAATGCTGCTTTTCCTTGCTCCTAAAGCCCTTAACAACCCGATAGTCTTCTTATTTTCCTCCATTGAGGTGGAGATAATGTTCCAGCAGCTTAATGTTGCAGTCATTGTGATCAGCATCGCTAGGGAGAGAACAGCGACTTTGGAAAGTATGTAAAAATGTTCCATGGTCTGGCTAATGGTTTTACTGGAGAGGGCAACAACTATTGTTTCAGGGACATATTTGATCCATTGGGAGATTTCTACATTCTTAGGGTGTAGGAAGGGGATGGGAAGAGAGATTGTGATTTCCTGATCTGCATCTATTGTAGTCCAGGAGGATTTAATGCAGGTTAAACTGTTCACTGTGAGCTTGTATTTGCCTTGTGGGACTTCTTCAAAAACAACAATGCCTTGCTGGTCTGTCGTTTCTCTTATTCTAAAGGTTGAGTTTTCCCCTTCTAACGTGACAAAAGCAGACTTTACTGCCGTGTTATTGGCCCATATAACATGGACCGTGAGAGTGTGTACAGCCTTAGAGGGACCGAGCAGGAAAGTGATTGTTGGATCCTTCCTTAGACTCACCTCTTTCGATTCAAAATAGCTGTTGTATGAGGCGGAAACGTTGTAGATGTCTGGGTTTAAGAAGAATACTGCTTTTCCTTCATCGTTAGTTGTTTTCTCGTCTTTGAGGGAGTCTCCTAACGTGATGGAAACTTGTGCTCCTTTTATGGGTTCTGTGCTTGTTGCGTTGAGTACGATAATGTTTAACCTGATTTTTCCTAGGATGAAGGATAACTCTTGGCTGTTCTTTAGCATAGTCTCTTTCACAACTTCAAAGATATCATGTTTTACTGAGATCTTGTATTCTTCTTCTGGAAGGAGAAAGCTAATTTGTCCAGTAGCGTTTGTTATGCCTTCAGCGACTTCCTCTCCGTCTAATGTGGTTACTGTAACGGAGGCCTCAGTGATAGGAAGATTGTTTGTCGAGTTTAGTGCAGAGATTGTGAGTAAATGCATGTATGGATTAACGTGAAAGCTGACTGTAGTGTTGTCTGTTAACAGGACTTTACGTCTTAAATTACAAACTTCTGCGATGTAAATGCCGAAGGGAAGCTGGAAGGTGGCCTCTCCAGGAATCGAGATTTCTTTTCTTTCAATTCTTTTACCTTGGAGATCTTGTAAGTTAACTTCCACTTTTGATGGAGACGACAGGTTAAGGGGGTTCACTTTGACTTTGAGGGTGTGAGGTTGAGAAACTATGTATTGGAGCTTCTTTTCATTGATTTTTGCTCTGTCTATCTTCACTCTAATCAGGGTAACCTCATTGTCTGGTAATCCAGCAAGTGGACGTGCAAGTTCTAAAGGGGCAAGGATTTCGTCGTCTAACGGGCTTTGAGAAGAGAAAATGCCTTTTACTTTCATCTCTATGAAAGTATTGCTTCTAGCACTTACAGCTAGGAAACTATCACCGAGATCTATGTTCAAATTACGAGCTACTCTGATACCTACCAAGAAACTGTTCTCTTTCCATTCTAGGTTCTCACCTTGAACCATTTCAACTTGTT
>MTLU01000012.1 GCA_002010975.1 Candidatus Bathyarchaeota archaeon JdFR-07
GCCATCCGAGTGTCAGCTTTAGGACGTAAAGTGCTTTTCGCCACAGCAGAAGATACCTGGAAAAGCCCTACCCCCCGTTTTGATCTGCAATCTCGATTAAAACAAAAAGCAGACATTTTAGGATTGGATTGGAACAGGATTCGTGAAAATCTTTTCATCCTTGACACTGTGGCTTATCCTGAACTCCGCGAATGGAACACTTTTGCGGAGACTTATCGTTATGCAGCGGAAAAAGAGAAAATTGAACTAGCTATAATCGATTCTGTAACAGTGCTTGAAGCATATAGAGGCGCCCTAAAATATCGTGTCATGGAACTAGCAAGATATAATCAAATTCACGGCATAACTGCCCTCTACGTTAACCAAAGAAGTTCAGAAAACTGGGATAGTTATGATATGGCAGGAGGCATAGGATTGGCCCATAATCTTGATGGAACAATAATTGTGGATTATGGGCGAGTTTACTGGCAAGACCAGCAACTAGACTTAGCGGCAAGCAGAGGAGAATTCGTCCGCATAGCCCGAGTTTTAGACTGCAGAATGTGTAATTTTGAGAGAAGAAGAATAAAAATCGACATAACATCCGACGGTTTCTTAAAAGCCTTAGAACCTATACCAAAACCCGAAGGAAAACTTCGTGAAAAAGAATAAAATGTCAATAGTTAAACCTCCCTCTTTCAAAGAACTTGTTCAAACTTACGGATCCCCTAAAAAAGCAATTCTCCATCTAATTGAAGCAGGCTTTTCGCCAGAACAAATACAGTGGAAAATGCGCGTACCATACCATCGCATACGCCTGTACCTAGAAGAAACGGATCTCAGAGAAAGGGTTCCTTTTTCAAGAATAGTAGAAGTATACGAAAGGCTAGCTGTTTTACGTAGTAAAAAGGGAAAAGAAACAGAGCTAGCAAAATTTTTCAAGACGGCTAATATTCCTTTGGCTATAAAGACCAGATTTGCCATAGGCACTTTGGCAGATGAAAATCTAAGAATCGGATCAGGATTAATTGAGAGAAGTATTAGTATGGCGACTGGTGCTCCATTGAGTCAGGTTAGAAAACTTTTGATTGATTATGGAGAACTTGGGGAAGTGGCCTATCTTCTGAAAAAGCCTAAAAAGTCAGAATTGACGGTGAGAGAGGTTTATGAAACCATTAGACTTTTGCCTAAACTGGAAAAAGTGAGAGAACGGGAACTCCTTGTTTCTAGTATTCTTCGATTAAGTACGCCTTTGGAAGCAAAATACATTGTAAGACTATTGCTAGGGGACCTGAAACTAGGTTACTACACTAAAACTGTGATTATAGCTGCATCAAAAGCCTATGAGGTACCCTCTGAAATAATCGAAAATGCCTCTGCAATATTAGGTTTGCCTGAAACAATAGTCACAGCGTCAAAAAATGTCCTAAAACTTTCAGAAGTTAAAATGCGTCCAGGCCAGTTTATCAGGCCTCAACTAGCTCATCTTTATGAATCAGACAAAGTGGTTTATCCAGTCAGAGTTGAATACAAACTTGACGGTAGCAGACTTCAAATTCACAGGTGGGGAACGCAAGTAAAGCTTTTTTCTAGAAGAGGCATCGAGAAATCACAAACTTTACCAGAGATTGTTAACATAGCAAATACCTTCAACGCTCAAAGCTGTATAATTGACGGTGAAGTAATAGCAGTAGATGATTTTGGAAAACCATTGCCTTTTCAATCACTACTTAAGAGAACTGTTCCACGAAAATTGGAACCAAAAGAGCTTGCTGAGAGAGTGAAGGAAGTCAAAGTTACCTTCAAAGCCTTCGACATACTATATTTAAACGGACAAGAACTCATCAAAAACCCGCTTTTAATTAGGCGGCAATATCTTCTAGAAGTAGTTCCCTCTAAATACATCGTTGAGGGAATGAATTGCCAAAACGAAATTGATCTAATGCGCTTCTATGAAGACGCTTTAAAGAAAAGATTTGAGGGTATAGTTGTAAAAAATTTAAATGCCCCTTATGAAATTGGAAAGCGAACTTATACTTGGCTTAAGCTTAAACCTGAACGTGACACTATAGATTGTACAATAGTGAAAGCTCTTTATGGAAAGGGCAAACGAGCAGGATTTTATTCTTCCTTCCTCCTTGCTACACGCGACCCGACAGAAAAAAAATTATACACCATCGGAAAAGTTTCGAATATTCCAGAAGAAACTATGCATATCCTTAGAACTATAATAGAGAAGACGAAAACTGGTGAGGATGAAGAAGGTGTTTTTGTAAAACCGTCAATAGTCGTGGAGGTTACATATCAAGAAATCCAAGAAACAGACGAGTATACAAGCGGATTTGCCTTAAGAGTGCCCAAAGTTGTTAGATTTAGAACAGATAAGACCGTTAATGAAATAGACGATGTTGGTAAACTGAAAAAACTTTATGAACTCCAATACGATCGATATCCATCTCAGTCCTTATAGCCTAAAATAATATTTTCTTATTTTCAGATTCTCAAGAACATTTGGATATTCAATTAAGGCTACATTGCTCGTAGTTTTACGCTGTTTGTTACAAAGTCCTAAGGCAATCTCTACAAACTCTCTCACTGTTTGATATGTAAATTCCCATGACGGTCTCCCCAAAGTTAGGCCAGTGCAGTTAGAGTCAGCATAAACAAAAAACCGCCTTTTCCCATAATAATAGACCGCTTCATTAGCATACCCATACTTCGGCTTACTAAAGATTTTAAAAGGCCATAGTTTGCATGCCTTCGGCTTCATGTGCTGAAGCCCACAAAAGTGAAGGTTAGAAATATTTCCCAAGAAAATACATGAGCCGTCGCTTTTTCTTTTTATAAATATTTTATCTATCCCTGCAATCGTTTTGTCTACACCATAATTTCTAACGATTTTTAACCATTCTTGAAAGTTTAAAACAACACTGTAGGCTCTGCAACATTTTCCGCATGTTACGCATTCCCAATTAGCTATGTATTTCCAAGGAACAAATAGCATTTTTACGCCCTGGCGTGCCTTGAGTCTCTAATTTTTCTGAATTTATTTCTCTCTTATAAAATCTATTTGTAAACAGCGTTAAAAGCTGAAGATATAAACCTTCATTAAAGTTTCTTGTAGAGATAAATTGTATGAGAGGGATATCCTAGATCCGGATTTTCACAAAAATTGAAAACCTGAGTGGGTTTCCATCCAACAATTTCATAATCGTGAGAAACAACACGAACCCCAGGTTTAAGTTCAGCTTCAAGTTTGGGCTTAACCTTTTCGTTTGCGCTTGTTGTCAAATATAAAAAGACAACATCTGCAGAAGTTAAATCTACTTTAAACATGTCACCGTTGACAATGGTTACTCTGTCTTGTAATCCATGTTCATAAACTGAGTTTAATGCTCTTTTAACAAGATCTTCTCTTAGTTCTACGCCTACAGCTCTTGCCCCAAATTCCTTTGCAGCCATTATAACAGTTCTTCCGTCTCCTGCACCCAAATCGAAGAAGACCTCTCCAGGTTTTAGTTCGGCGAGAAGAAGCATTTGGCGGATTACTTGTGGTGGACTGGGAACATAGGGTGCAATGTACAGGTTTAAACCTCCTGTTCAAACAGGCTTAGAGTTTTCTGATCTAACCTAGAGTTCTTGTCTTTTAAAGATTTTCTGGATTTTTAAGCAACATATGTAGCCTTTTTAGGCGTTGGTCTTCTAGCTTCTCCACATTTCATACAACTTTGTGCACATAATTCAAGATATTTCTTTTCATCTCCAGAACCCACGGCTTCTGCAGCCTTGCGGCAGAGATCACTAGGTTCTTGGCATCCAGCTTCTTTACAAAGATTCGAAATATAAAGACAAGTTTCTTGCACATCCTTAGGTTCAAGTACCGCTCTGTTTGAACGAATTAGAAGGCAGATTTCTCTAGCTAAGACACATGTTTGAACGTATTTAATTCTTTTTAGAACTTCTTTTCTAAGTTTTTTTCGGCTTATTTCCAAGTTTTTTGGCTCCTTATCATTAGTTGAATGTTTCTGAATACGCAGAGTAAGGAAGAAGCCCATTTAAAAGTTGTTGTTCGTTTTTACCAGAATCTTTTGCTTAAGGCTTTGCGTTCAGCTTCTAAAACAAGTTCGTAAAATCTATCATTCAATTTTGATTCTTTTTCTAGTACTTCCTGGACGTCTATGGGTTGCACTTTTCTAGCGCACAGCGATATTGCTGCTGCTTTTCCATATTTTTCGATAAGCTTTGCTGTCTTCAATGCCTGTTTTTTCAGTTTTTCCTCTCTTTTAGTCAATTTTCCACATTTCTTTTCGATTAATGAAAAAGCCTTTTCTTCTTCAACCTTTAGTAGTCCCAAAGCTCTAGAACCGCATCTTGGACATTTAGGTTTATCTGGCAAATTTTTTGCACGCATCATTTCTAGGTAATTCCAACAATCGGTGCATAAGAAAGTGCATGTTTCGTTAAGCAAGCGTGCCTTCGTAGATTCTATAAGGACTGCTCGCATTCTTTCTGGAGGAATTAGATCTGTTTTCATGCTTACTCGTTCGATGCCGACACGTGCTATAGGCGTAGCATTTCTATGTGTTTCAATTCTTTCTATTTCGATTTCTCCTTCACGGATCTTTCTTAAAACATAAATTAATTTCTCCAAATCCAGATCTTTTGTAAATACTTCTTTGATGGCTTCTTCATATATGGGTGTGCCTTCAAAACTTTGAATTAGTCTTTGTAAGCTTACATTGCTGAAATCTGCCCACTTTTTCAAGGCTCCGAAACGTCTTGCAACATGAATCATTCTACGTTTAAATAGCCCCGTTTTCACAGTGGCCCTTGTCAACGTGTCTTTTATTCCTTGTTCTGACATGGCCTTCAGCTCGTTGAACAATGTTAGCAATTGTTCTGCATTTGCAGCACCCATGGTTTGAACAAAAATACGATAGGGATCGTGTTGAACGATGACTCCGTATCCAATTTTTTCTGAGAGCAACTGTCCTATTAGCTGGGCTAAGGCTCTGTTCGTAAGAGAACCAAAGTTGGCATGAATTATGACAAATTCTTCCCAGTCTTCGATTATTATTCGCTTTCCTGTGGGAACCGGTATGTTGGACTTTATCTGCTCAACCGTTTCCACTAGTGCTTGCAAAATCGTGTTCTTGTCAGAGGGATATTTTTCAGAAATTTTCGCGGCAACTTCCTGCGCAGATAACCCTTTATGCATTTGTTCTTCAACGAATCCTCTTATAGCTCCTACTTCCTGAGCCACTTCAAAGGGAACAGGGATTTCTTCACCTATCCAGCTTGGTATAGCCCCTGTAGGATCATCTACAGGTTTTACGTGGACCTTTTCCTCTGAAATATGAAGAATACGCCATGGGCTTCCTCTGATTATGAATTTTACATCTGGCTTACCATATTCCGCCATGAAAGCCTCGTCTAATACCCCTACGGCTGAGTCGCTTGACTCGTCAACAACTAAAAACCGTTTTTCATCTGGTATCATAGACAAGTTCTCAAAGTAATATTCGAAAAGTGCCTTCGTTCTTCTCGGTTTCAAGACAACCTTGTCTTCAAAAGAAGCCCAAGCTAGTCGAGGGAAACGTTGATGCATATATCGAATAATTTTTTCAATATCCTCTATGGTTAAATTCTTGTAAGGATATGCCTTTTTGAATATTTCTAATATTTCCTCGAATTCTAATCTTCGATTCTTAAGAAGCAGACCAGCTATTTGGTGTGTAAGAGCGTCATAGGGTTTCGGTGGAATTTCAACGGGTTCGAGATCTTCCTTTAGGGCTTTTCTTGCTATGGCTAGGGCCTCTAACGTATCGTCAGAGTCCATGGTAACGATTAATCCTAAGGCTATACGACCAATCCTATGACCGCTTCTACCCACTCGCTGAATTAATCTTGTTACTTGTCTAGGACTCATATACTGGATCACTAGATCTATTCTTCCCACGTCTATGCCAAGTTCGAGACTGCTGGTACATACAAGCCCTTTAAGTTCACCATTTTTTAATCCTCTTTCTGCAGCTATTCTCGACGGTTTTGCGAGAGATCCGTGGTGTATGGAAACAGGGAAGTCTATGTCCCAAACTTTAAATCTGCTAGCTAAAACTTCAGATATGGCTCTTGTGTTGGTGAAGAGTAAAACCGATTTGTGTTTAATTATGTAATCACGGATTATGCGTAGTCTTGCAGCGACTTCTGGATGGGTGTAAAGTTTTTCAGCAAGTTTAAAATCTTCTTCTCTTGGCTTTGGAAAAACTATTTTTAGTTGCATCATTCTAGCCACTGGAACTCTAACAATCTTTACGTTTCGACCATTTCCTACAAGAAATTGAGCTACCTTTTCGGGACTTCCAATGGTAGCTGACAAACCTATTATCTGGAAGTCTTTTCCAATCATCCATCTGAGCCTTTCTAAAGCCAAAGATAGCTGGCTTCCACGTTTACTGTCAGCCATCTCGTGCACTTCGTCGATTATAACCCATCTGACTTGTTGAAGATGTTGTCGCATAATCCAGCCTGGCAATATAGCTTGTAAGGTTTCCGGAGTCGTTATGAGAATGTCTGGAGGGCTTCTTGCTTGCCTTGTTCGTTCTTTTGTTTCAGTATCCCCATGTCTAACAGCTAGTTTTATGTCGAGATTGTTGCACCACCATTCAAGCCTTTCTAACATGTCTCTATTCAAAGCTCTCAAGGGCGTAATATACAAGACTTTTATTCCTGGTCTTCTTGGTTCTTGTAAGAGCATGCTCAAAACTGGAAGAAAAGCTGCTTCTGTCTTACCAGTGGCTGTAGGCGAAATTAGCAAAACATTTTTTCCCTCAAGAATTTCAGGTATCGCTTTCTCTTGTGGCTCTGTTGGTTTTGAGAACCCTCTCTGGTCAATCAATCTTCGAACAGGTTTAACAAGAATGTTAAAGGCATTTTTCCGTGGATAGTTCAAGCTTTGTAAGGCTCCAATATGCTAAAGAATAAGCATTAAGCCATGGGTAAAAGCATTTTGGAAAACTTACATAATAACCTATCACAGAATTTTTGAATGCTTGCTAATGTTTTGAAAGTATGTAAGTTTGATAGGATGGTCAAGTTTGTAGTTCACACTCCGGATTCTTTCTCTAAGAATGTTTTTACGTTATTTAACAATAAATCAGAAGCTTGAATACAAAATATTAATATACAAGATACTCTGAATAGTCACATAGAGTAGATACTGAAACTGTTCCACAACCATCGCTTAGACATCTCAAAAAGAAGGGTGATGTATGACTCAGGAACAAGTTTCAGGACCGTTTGAAATTGGAAGATTCTTACTTTCACCAGATAGAAAGCTATATGGCGTTTTTGTTAAGGCTGAAAACAAGCCTGGAGTTCTAAGTGAAATTTCGGCAATTCCCGCAAAACATAATGCAAATGTTATCTATCTAGCTTTCTCTGCGCCTTCACCAACCCAGAAAACGGCTAAAGGCTTAGCTTTCTTAGACTTGACAAATGCTGATATTTCTGCAGAAGAACTTGCAGAAGAGGCTAAAAAAAGTGAATCAATAAAGGAAATTAAAATCATTTATCCTCCAATCGAAGGTTTCATAGCAGACATTATATCTAATCCCCTACTAGTGAATGGAGATAGAACTATCGTCATGCGTTTGCAAGGGTACAAGGGTATAGTAGCAGACATAAGAAAACATTTCGGAACTGCAGGCGAAGCCTTTCTTTACTATGTTGGGTTTGACAGCGGAGTTGAATATGCAAAATCACATTTAGAAATGGCCGCGAAACTCGGTTTGACGGATCCGACAAAAATCTTCAAGCTTATAAGCGCCAACCTATTCACTTGCGTAGGCTATGGTAAAATGAAAGTATTAAAACTTTCAATGGATCCTCCAAAAGCACTTATACAAATATACAATTCTTTTGAATGTGAACTAGGCATAGGAACAGGAAAGCCCTTTAGTCATTTGGTTCGAGGAATGATCGCAGGAGCCCTAACAATTCTTCTAAATACAAAAATGAAAGCCATCGAAACTAAATGTATAGCCAGAAGGGACCCTTACTGCGAATTCAAAATTGAAACAGAGAAACCAGAGAAAGGTTCAAGACAAACTGAAACATCCTGCTAGATTCTCTTTCCTTTACAATGTTCCAACTGACATTTAGCGACATTGTTTTGCGAAGTTTAATGATAAAAAGAAGGGAATTATTCTATGGAAGCAACATGTGCTTTTGTGCGTATTATTGGCGTATGAGCGTATTGTCCCCAACTTCCAGCAACTACAAGCTTATCAGAAACCGCGTCTACATTTTCTAAGATTTTTAGCAGATTATCTAACATCCTAGACTTCTTTAATGCACCAACGATTTCACCGTTCTTTACAGCATAAAGCCCCATTCTTAAAACGCTTGTAAAATCTCCTCTTGTTGGGTTTGTTAGTCGAGTGTAGTGGAAATGACGGACAAGTAAGCCCTTTTTAGTTTCTTCAAGGATTTCTTCTCGCTTCCACTTTCCAGGCTTAAAATAGGGGTTTCTAGGCACCGGGATAGGTTCACCGTTGTAATTTTTACCAGGAAAAGAACTAACACCAACGGCAAAAGAGGCTCTAACAGCGTTTCCGGTTGTTTTTTTCTTTTCTATGGCTCCATAGAAGCTGTCGTAAACAAAGGCTTTCAAGGTACCCTTATCAAGTATGACCTGTTTCTTAGAAGGTGTACCCTCATCGTCTACAGGTTCAGAGCCTACACCGCTAGGCATAAGCGGATCATCAATCAATGTTAATTGCTGACTTGCAATTTTCTTGCCAACTTTATCCAGCAACAACGGAAAATAAAGTCTCGCAATCATTGGGCTAACAAGCATAGAGAGATAGCCAATAATCTCACTTGTAGGTTCATGATCCAGTATTACTGTGTATGCATCTTCTTTCAGTTTTTGAGATTTAAGNNNTCGNAANAGCGTCNTTTCTGCAGCTTTCTTTCCAACCTCTTTAGGCTTCAACTCTTTTAGGCTTCTGCCAGCAGTGGCATTAGATCCTTCTGAAACATTTTGCCCGTTTTTAGCCGTAGCACTTAAACTAACTTCAAAGAATGTTCCAGAATTCTCTGCAGAAACTCCATGCGTATTCAAGAGCAATGTTTCATAGCATACAACATTTAACACTCCTGCATTATCTGATATTTTGTTGCTATGGGCTAAAGAAGCTTCAACCATCTCGTAAGCAAGGTCCACAGCTTTTTCTGCAGGGAGTTTAGCTAGTTTTCTATCATAAACTCCCACAACTTTAGGTATTTTTTCAGGCTTTGTGAATGAGTATTTGAAAGGCAGTTTTCTAGCTTTTCCAGTTGAACTTGCGGCATCTACGAGCTTTTCCAAGGATTTTTTAGAAAGATCCGCTGTGGAACTGAATCCTAACATGTTGTTTTTAATAACTCTTAATCCAACTCCAATATCATGAACGCCCTTAGCTTCAAAGACAGAATTATTTACAAGTCTCACAGTAAGCACTTTATTAGAAACCAGATAAGCTTCTGCTTCATCAAGGTTCTTCTTTTCGGCGATTTCAAGCAAGTTCTTTCCAGCTTCCTTTAAATTCGTCAGAAGCGATGCCATTTATTTCACCCCCAAAATTGTGGCTGTACCACGAATGAAAGGTCCGCCATTCCCAACATATAACGCTTGCATTGGATCGCCTTTACCACATCCAGGCAGTGGCAGAATTTCCACTTTTTCTGAAACTGCATCTACACTCTTAAAGAATTTTGGTGCCGTGGAAGTTAGAGCTACATCTCTTAGATGGGTTGTTAACTCGCCATTCTTTATTTCGTAGGCTTCTTGTGCACTAATTGTCCAGTTATAACGTTTGTCATCTATAGATGGGTGTTTCATGCATGAGACTAGATATCCATGCTTAGTTTCTTCAATCATTTCCTCTTTTTTCCAATCGCCTTCTTTAAAGAAAGTGTTGGACATCCTTATTAATGGAATATATTCAAAAGTTATTGCTCTCATTCCAGCATTGGGCTCGACACCAAATATAGCTGCCGTTTCACGGCTGTGCATATGTCCTATCAAAACTCCTTTTTCGACAAGCACTTTTCTTCTTGCCTTTACTCCCTCATCATCGTATAAGTAATAACCTAACGTTCCAGGAATCGTTGGGTCATCGTATGCAGTAAGATAATCTGAGCCTATTTTTTCACCTATTTTTCCTGCCCACCATGTTGTTCCAGCCCATGCTGCTTCTCGTCCAAGAACTCTGTCAGCCTCACTTGGGTGTCCAATAATCTCATGAACCAACAAGGCAATGTAGTCATTATCAAGGATAATTTTGGCATCTCTTTCCATTTTTGCAGCTTTCGCGCTTAAGAGGGATTCTGCCTTACGCCCTACTTCTGAAGCAATTTCCTCCATGTTATTTCGGTGAAAAATTTCGTATCCTCCTGAGTGTCCTATTGTTTTCTCGTAAGACTGTGTCAAATCTCCCTGCGTTGAATCAGCTTTAAGCGAAATCCAAACTAACGAATTGGAAAAATTGATGTTTGCCCCTTCGCTGCTTGCAAAAACTTTGTCGATTTTTATTCCTGTGTATTCAGTTAAGCCACGAACAATCTTCTTTGATGTATGTAGCGTTTTTTCCCAACTTACTATTTGCTTTAGTTTGTCTTCGAAAGCTAGATTCTCCAGATCAGTTTTCACTTTTGTTTTGTAAGAAGTTTTGTAAGAATTGGCAGGAGCAAGTTTTACTGGTGTTTGAACATGTTTGCTTGATGCTTTTGCGACTTTATAAGCGATTTCTACGGCTTGTCTTATGCCTTTTTTGGTTAAATCTGTCGTAGATTGGAAACCCCAGGCACCATCAACCAGTGTCCTGATACCTATTCCGCTTTTACGATTTATCACTCCTCGCTGAACTTTACCATTGGCTACAATTATGAGCTCGTTATAGTGGTCTTCAAGTCTAGCGTCAGCATAATCCGCACCAAGTTTTGAAGCTTGATCAACAGCAAATAAAGCCAAATCTTTATCCAACAATATCCCACCCAGTTACTATGCATCTCTAGGCTTTAACTTAAAAGTTTTTGTAAGCTTGTTACATTATTTTGAAAAGAAAATGTATAAACTAAACATTTAAACAGACCCCTTGCATTCGAAAACAATGGAAAGTTTTTTATTTATAATCATATGAAAACCATGGATATCAAGAATGTTGGAGGAAAATTAATGGCTAAATGTCCAAAATGTAATACTGAAGTTTCAAAACCTAGAAAAACATGGAAAATGGCTGGTAGACCAGACAGAACCGGCAAAAGAATGCAGTTAGAAATAGGACTTTTCGATTGCCCAAAATGTAAGAAAACCTTCCGCGAAGTATTAAGTAAAAAGAAGATTTAAAATTTGATGGGCAATGGCGAATAGCACATGCCAAAAAGCCGAACAAAACAAAACAATTGCCCTGAATGTGGAACTCTTGTAAAGGAACCTTACAAAACATGGGAACTTGTTGCCCCCTTTCCTGATAAAAAGATGAGAATAACTGTAACAATCTTTGGCATGTTTGAATGTCCAAGTTGCGGCAAAAAATTCAGAGGGGTCGTAAGTAAAGCAAAACTAGGGTCAGAAGGCATAGAACTTTAACTATTCTCTCCTTTCCCCATTTTTCCACTTTTCACCGTTAAGTTTTAAAATGCGAAAGCCTAAATCATCAAGAACTCTTACCAAAAGAAGGATTAACAATTGACATTGGCAACTCTTAGAAAACTTTGGAAAAACGAATATTTTCAAACAATCATAACCATTCTCTTGCTTCTGACATCTGTTTTCGTTTTCTGGTATATTACTCAAACAGTTTTAAGAACAGAATACCCCGCACTAGCAGTAGCTTCTGGAAGTATGCTACCGACACTAAATGTAGGTGACCTAATAATAGTCCAAGGAGTACCCCCTGAAGAAATAGTGGCTGATCCCTTAACAGGTGATATAATCGTTTTCAAGAATAGAAACGATCTTATAGTTCACAGAGCTATTGATAAAAAACATCAAAACGAGAATTACTATTTCACAACACATGGTGATAACAATCCGTTAGGAGTCAACGAAGGACCTATCCATGAAAACAATGTTATTGGAAAAGTAATTGGAAGGATACCTTACATCGGTAATTTAGCGTTATTCATGCATTCTAGGGAAAACATATACTTATTCGCTGTGATAATAATTGTTTTAATAGCAATAATCATACTTTTTCCATTTGGCGAAAAAGAGAAAGTTGAAAGCGAGAAAAAAGAAGGTATCCTGAAATTTTTAGAACATCCTGATCTCAAACTAATTTACCATATACTTGCAAATGTGCTCCTCTTGGGGCTTTTATTTTTCAGTTTGTGGGGCGAAGTCACCTTTTGGAATCCGGGTGCGGGTTCAAGCAATCAGGGTATGTATGTAACTCTTTATGGTTTATACCCTGATGTACAATTTCATAGTAGTTTTAAAAATTCACAAAAAATTAGCGAGGTTTTTCTTACTCACAGCCTTTTAACTTATAGAATCGATTGCCAGTTAAGTGAAGGTTTACGAACTGGCGTTCCCACCTTTTCGTGGTTTCAAGCTACAATTTTTATTCTCGTAGTATTAAATTTATGGAAATTGACAAAATTTTTGAGAAAAAATAAGAAAGTAGAAGAAAAGTCTTCAAACCGAATCTGATAAAGGGTATAAGAATACCACGAAAATATGATTTCAACTTGGTTGCAGAAAAATATAGGGGGGTACCTATTAGGATCCAAATATGTCCGCAAAATTTCTTAAAGCCACAGAACATTGATCATAAAAAAACTCTAGAGACATTCTACACTTCAAGAAATCCATGAGCTCATAAAAGATTTAGAGAACTTTAATCTATGCAAACTTAGAATCAGAAATATTCACAACCCAGAAAACGAAAATACTAACCTGAATCCAGGGAATCTAACCTAAGGCTTTATAAAGGGTATTTAAAGATTCATATAAGAAGTGATGCTAATGCCAAAGGTTAAAGCTTTAATAAATATAGAGAATGTTGTTGCTTCTGCAACTTTAAATCAAAAAGTTGACTTAAACGCTGTTGTTAAGGGATATCCCGGCGTGGAATATCGTCCAGAACAGTTTCCAGGACTTGTGTTTAGACTGAAGAGACCGAAAACAGCTACTTTAATTTTCAATTCTGGAAAAATGGTTTGCACAGGAGCAAAATCGGAGAAAGAAGCTAGAAGAGCTGTAATGAAAGTTATCAAGGAATTGAAGAAAGGTGGAATAATAATCATCAGCAAACCTGAACTTAAGATACAAAACATTGTGGCTTCTGCTAGCCTTGGCGGAATGATAGATCTAGAAAAAGCCGCATACAATCTTGGAAAAACCATGTATGAGCCTGAACAATTTCCAGGGTTAATTTATAGAATGGATGAACCTAAAGTTGTTATTTTGTTGTTTGCAAGCGGGAAGCTGGTGTGCACTGGAGCCAAAAAAGAACAAGATGTTTATGATGCGGTCCATAAACTTCACGAGATACTTGAGGAGAAAGAACTTATATTTTATGAGTAGACGGTTTTTGACCCTCCACCAAGGCTATTTTCTATCCTTTTTTAACCTGCTTTAATATGGTTTCCAGTTGACCGTTATCTATTGCTCCTATCTCATATAGTTTATTGGCTACTTCACTAATATTTAATAGTGTGTGAACTTTTATCCCTGCATTTTCCAGCTTTTCCTTTCCTTTCTCTTCCCTGTCTAAGAGAACCACAGCATCGGTGACCACTCCACCTTCGGCGGTTATAGCTTTCGCTGCTCGTTTTAACGACAATCCTGTTGTAATCAGGTCATCTATCAATAGAACTTTGTCACCAGGCGTGAGGACGCCTTCTATTTTTCGTTGTCTTCCGTGAAGACGTAAGCCCTTCCGAACATAAAGAAGCGGCTTTTCTAATTGGTAGGCGATTAAGGCTGCAAAAGGTATACCTGCAACAGGTATGCCCGCTATCCTTTCAAAGTGTTCTGTTCCTATCTCCTTTTTTATTAAGTCGATATAAAAATTGCATACTTTTCGAAAAACATCTGGAAAACTTGGAACTATCCGCAAGTCTATGTAATATGGGCTAATTTTTCCACTGGTTAGTTTAAAAGTGCCGAATTTTAATGCACCAATTTTGTTTAGAATCTTACATGTTTCAAGCTTTACTTTTTCACCATCTTCTTTTATAGACAAAATTTCACGCTCTTTTAGAAACTTGATAGATCTTATTAACTTCAGGTATTAAGCATGTGACTTTCGGCATCTCTTGTTTCAAGAGTTCTGCAAATTTCTTCTGGTCTTCAGGCGAGCCAGTATGGTAAGGAACAGCAACTTTGGGCTTTGTCAATCGCACTATTTCTACACCTGTTTCTGGTGATGTGCCTGGTGCTATTCCCACGGTGCAAAAAACCAAGTCAAATTTTTCTGCGTCCCCTAAGGCGGCCATTTCTGGAAATGGTAAGCTATCTGCTGTATGGAAAATTTTCACATAATCTTCGCTTGTAATTATAAAAGATATAGGCGTTGTAGCTGGGGGATGATTACACTTTTCGGCTTTTACAGAAACTTCATCGATTTTAAGCTCAGAACCGGGCTCAATTTCATACAATTTTTCTGAGGGAATTCTGTTTTTAAGTCTTTTTGCGGACGTTGGATCTGCTATCACCATACAGTTTGTCATTTTTTGAATTTCTGATACTAGTGGCTGGTCTAGATGGTCATAATGTTCATGGCTTATTAGAATAGCATCAACAGACTTAAATTCTCTGGCCTTTACATCCACGGGATCTATAACAAGGGTTTTGGTCGGGGTCTTTAGAGCAACACCGGCATAGCGGTTAAACCACACAAAGAAAACCTCGTTTTTTGAGGGAGATTTTTCAATGGACATATACTACTCCTCAATGATAATAATATGAATGCTTCAGTTTAAAAGAACTTGCGTTTTGAAGTCTCTATGGAAACCTATCAATTGGTACCCCTAAAACTTAACTATTCTTAATAACACTATTTAGAAAAATTTTAAAGGTCGTGAAATTTTGGATGCGGATAAAAAGTTTGAAGAATTAACCCAACAAATGTTAAAGAAGTTTTTAGAGAAAAACCCTGACTTTGCCACCCACCTTGGTCTTCATGATCCTTATGACTATCTACTTCCAGACGGCTCTACTGAAAGGCTTAGGGAAAATCTCCGCATGGCTGAAGAATGGATAAAACAGTTAAGAGAAACTATAACCCGTGAAGAACTCAACGTGGAGCATAAGACGGATTGGGAAGTTATCGAAAAAGCCTATGAAATGTGGAAATTCGATTTCTTCGAGCTGAAAAGACACGAATTAAACCCGGACGCTTTCGGAATGTTAGGCGGATTGATATTCATAATGTTTACACGGAACTATGCCCCTTTAGAAAAAAGAATCGACGCCATCGCAGCTCGTATCGAAAAAATTCCAAAATTTCTTGAAGAGTTCCGTTCTAGATTTGAAAACTCAAAGCCCGTAAAACTTTGGACTGAAATAGCCATTGAAACAGCTCAAAACATGAGCGGACTATTCCAGTTCATACTTGCATCCACAGAAGGAAAAGTTCCTGATCAAATCTATCAAAGACTAACAAAAGCTGTCCAGAATCTCCAACCAGCCCTGAAAAAGCACATAGAGTGGTTGCAAGGTTTACTTCAAAAATCTAAAGAAGAGTGGGCTATAGGTAGAGAAAAATTCGAGAAACTTCTGAAACTCCGGGAATTAGGGTTAACCTCCGACGAGATCTATCAGTTGGGCTTAAAATATTTAAAAGAATTGAAAGCTGAAAGAGAAAAATTGGCTCAGCAAATAGCACCGGGCAAAAGTATTGAGGAAGTATTTAAACAAATAGAAAGCCATGCACCAAAAACCTTTGAAGAGGCACTGACGTTTACTAGGAAAACTATGGAAGAAGCTAGAAGATTTGTGCAAGAGAAGAACATTGCCACGGTCTATCCCGAAGACGTGTTACTTGTGGAAGAGACACCTGCTTTTCTTGCTCCTGTTATACCTTTTGCTGCTTTAATGATGCCCGCCAAATTTGACAAGCCACAAATAGGGATCTACATAGTGACAAGGCCTAAAGACCCCGCTAATTTAGGTAAACATCTCAACTATCATTCCATAAGAAACACGGCTGTTCATGAGGCTTTTCCTGGGCACTTCCTACAGGGAGCCATCTCCAATAGAGGGAGCTTTATTCGTTTGTTGGCTGAAGGAACAGAAACCGTTGAAGGTTGGGCCCATTACTGCGAAGAGCTCATGAGAGAGAAAGGATTCATAACGGATTTAGAGACCCGCTTTATACAAATTAATGATATGATTTGGCGTGCTGTTCGAATAATTGTCGATGTCAAACTTTCGAAAGGAGAAATGAGTTTCGACGAAGCAGTTGAGATGCTGGTAAGGGAGGCAGGACTATCTAAAGAAGCCGCTGTCGCCGAGGTGAGACGGTATACACAGACACCGGGATATCCCTTGTCTTATCTACTTGGAAAGCATCTCATATTAAATTTGAAGGAAGAAATAAAGCAAAAAATGGGAGACAAGTTCGAGGAAAAATTCTTCCATGATACCATAATTGCTAACGGTTATCTACCAATTTCTATGCTCCGCAAAATCTTTCAGCAAAAAATGAGCAAAACTTAGGTTCACTCTAAACGTTTCTTTCTCTCTCATTTTTGGGTTCGTGAACTAAAAATATGACTATTGCCAATTCTGGAAGAAGCAGCCCTAATGTTATGTAGAAGGGTAATTGTGGAAAGAAGTTTACATAAAAATAGTTACCTGCCAGCATGCCTAAGCCAGCGATAATGTAGCTAATAAAGTTTCGAAAGCCAATGACTTTCCCTCTGCTTTCTGGGGGAACAAGATCTGTGGAGAGCGCCATAACCGATGACATTACCAATAATTGTCCAATGGCAAATAATGACATGGCAACCATTAACCATGTTAAGTTGCCCATAACAAAAACAAGGGTAGCTGAACCGAAAACAAGCAAACCGAAGATTAAGGGAATCTTTCTTCCAAACTGATCAACTACTTTTCCAATAGGTATTGAAGCAATTATCAACGTCACTAAAAGGGGAATGTAGACAAGCCACCACTGTTCCTCCGGAATTCCAAGAACGTCTCGTGCATAAATTGCGTTTATCACATGAGTCAGTGTCATTCCAAACATCAAGAGTGTTTGAATGACGAAAAGCCAGAAGGCTGAACGTGGCACACGTTTCCAAACGTTAAAACTTTCTTTTATTGCCTTAGGGTAGGCTGAAACGAAATATTTGAAGCGAATAGGTTCTTTATTTACTATTGTTGTTTCCTTTAATCTAAGTCTCCAAAGAGCAGCTATGAAGAATAGAATTGTTACAAGGAAATAAATGATTCTCATACTCGTAACCAATCCGAATTGGAGGAGGAGAAATCCAGCAATTATTGGCCCAGGAGTACTAAATGCACCATGAATAAGTTGTATTATAGAGGAACCCATACCTCTTCGTTCTGCCGGAAGAGAATCCTGAACCATCGCAAAGAGAGCAGGCTGATATATCAAGCATAAGCTACTCACAATAGTTCCTATTAATATAAAATGCCAAGTAGGCGCCAACGCATAAAAAAGATGGGAAAAGGCCATGACAAAGGTCATTGTAGTGATAAGCCATCGTCTACCATACTTATCTGCTAGGTAACCTCCTGGGAAGGCTACAATTGCCATGAAAACCCAGTTAGCTAGGCCTATGATCCCTAATGCTAGACCTGTTCCCCCTAAGGCTTGGACATAATACTGAAAGTTTGGTATAGGCATTTCCATGGCTAAATCCATTATAATCCAGCTTATTACCAGAATTCGATAGTTGCCTTTGATAAATGAGAATTCTCGTTTTAGAACTTCACCTATCCCCATGAACTTCACTTTAGTGGAGAAGGGCTCCATTTAATATAAGGCTTAACTTATTTTTCGATGAGTTTAATAAAAGGGCTTAATAGTAGCTGTTTACGTGTTTAAATATTCATCGCTAACGTGATGTTCATGGTGGACGTTTGGATTCCATACGGTAAAACGGAAGCGTGTGTAAGAGTTCCCACAAGAAATTTTCTAGGATCCATAGAACCCAGAGAGAAACCAGGTGTGCCAGACGCCCTTCTAGAAGTCAAGAGGGCATTAAACGAGCCTATAGGCTCTAAAAGTCTAGATGAAATTGTCAAACCCAAAGATAAAGTTGTAATCGTAGTTGACGACGCCACGCGACCTGCACCAAGCCATCTTATGGTTCTGCCCTTACTAGAAGAAATAAATAATGCTGGAGTTGAAGATGAAGATATAACAATTATTTTCGCTTGCGGAACCCACAAAGCTGTAACCCGTGAAGAAGCTACGAGATTGTTAGGCGAAGATGTTTTAGATCGTGTTAAAACGATAAGTCATGATTCTAGATCTTCTGATCTTGTTTATGTCGGAAAAACAAAAAAGTATGGAACAAAAGTTTACCTAAACCGTGTTTTTGCCGAGGCAAACGTAAAGATTCTCACAGGAGACATTTGCTTTCATTACTATGCGGGTTATGGTGGAGGACGAAAAAGCGTTCTACCTGGAGTTTCAGGAGAGGAAACAATAAAGCAGAATCACACTATGCTTCTCCATCCTAACGCAAAAACAGGTGTTTTAGCAGGAAACCCAGTTCACGAAGATATGATTGAGGCTGCTAGATTGGCTCAAGTAGATTTTATTTTAAATGTTGTAACAAATACGAGAAAAGAAATCGTTAAAGCATTTTCAGGTGATATGGAGCAAGCATTCTATGAAGGAGTCAAACTTGTTGATGAAATGTATCGTATATCTGTAGATCGCAGAGCCGACATAGTTGTCGTAAGTCCAGGCGGGCATCCAGCAGACGTGAATCTTTTCCAAGCCTATAAAGGGGTTGACAATGCACTTAACATCGTTAAACGGGGTGGTGTAATAATTTTAGTGGCTGAATGCCTAGAAGGCCACGGAAATCAGGTTTTTTATGATTGGATGGTCAAGTTTAAGGATTTGAAGGCACTCCAGCGGGAGATTAAACGTAATTTTATGCTCGGAGGGCATAAGGCTTATTTTCTTATGAAAGCTCTACAGAAATTCCAAATATTCTTAGTTTCAGCTATGCCCGACTATTATGCTGCTAATATTTTTAAACTGAGAACGGCAAGGGCTGTGAACGACGCCTTACACGAAGCCTTTAACATGGTTGGTAAGAACGCTAAAGTCTGGGTTATGCCATATGGGAATTTTACTTTGCCAGAAGTTAAGACAAGAGAGGAATAGGAAAAGTAATTAACTTTTCCCTGTTTATCAGTGAAGCAACGGAGAAGAAAAAAGTGCAGGAAACTTTCAGGCTTCGAAAGTTTGAAATGCAAGACTTACAAAAAGTGATGTTCATAAACCGGGCATGTTTACCGGAAAACTACACAGACTATTTTTTCCTTGATTTGTATCGAAGATTTCCCGAATCCTTCATAGTGGCGGAACAGAACGGGGAAATTGCGGGATACATAATGTGCCGTATTGAGTTGGGCTTTTCAAACTTTGGATTTAGTGGTTTAATCAAGAAAGGGCACATTGTTTCAATTGCCGTTCTGCCAGAATTCAGGCGAAAAGGTATTGCCAAGGCATTGATTAACAGAGCTATGGAAGGAATGAAACTTTACAAGGCAAAGCAGTGTTTTCTAGAAGTAAGAGTGTCCAACGTTCCTGCTGTTAATCTTTATAAAAGTCTTGGATTTCAAATAACCAAAACTATCCACGGCTATTATGCAGATGGTGAAGACGCTTACGTTATGAGTAAAAAACTTTGATTGATGCTAATAAAAATGAAAGGGAAGATATAAAAAGAATGAAGCTATGAAGACAAGCCAAGCTTTTCATAGATTTTTTGCCTATTCTCTTCAACCTTTTTCTGAACATCTAGGAACAAATTGTTTCCATGGGAATCGATGGCAACAGCCAAGGGACCGAAATCTTCAACTTCAAAAATCCACATAGCTTCAGGAGTGCCTAAATCAAGCCATTCTACACTTTTAATGCTTTTTATGGCTTTAGCAGCCAATATGGCCGCACCGCCAGTGAAAGCTCCGTACACTGCGCCATATTTTGCCATAGCATCAGTTGTTTTCTTTCCCATTCCACCCTTTCCAATAACTACGCGAACTTTGAAGTTTTTTATAAATTCGTCTTCGAAAATGTCCATTCTTGTGCTGGTTGTCGGACCGGCAGCAACAGCTATCCATTTCTCCCCTTCTTTCTTCACAACTGGACCGCAGTGAAAAAGAGCTAATCCATCAAGATTTATGGGAAGGTTTTTTCCTTGTTTAGCATATTCTAGAGCTCTTCGGTGTGCTTGGTCTCTGGCGGTTACTATGGTTCCAGTAATGAAAATTACATCGTTTACTTTTAATTTACGGATTTCTTCTTCAGAAATAGGTGTTTTAAGATGGTAAATAGCCATTTCATATCACCTCTCCTGCTTTCTTTTTATGAGTTAAGTATTCTATTATTCCATCAGCGTTAATTCTTGCAGATGCTCTTCTGGCAGCCCAGCAGTTGAAAGCTACAGCTGCTGGAAATGAGGCTGGATGTCTATAGGCATAGTCAATGTTTACTCCTAAAACAGTAGTTTTTCCTCCAAGACCCATAGGTCCTATGCCTGTCATATTCACCGCTTCCAGAATCTCCTTTTCTAGTTTAGCTATTTCTGCGTCAGGATTAGGCTCGTTTAATGGTCTTAACAGGGCTTTTTTAGCTAGTTTCATCGAGATGTCTGCTCCTCCACCTATAGCAACACCTAATATGTTAGGTGGGCAAGGTTTAGAGCCAGCTTTTATGACAGCTTCAACAACAAATCTCTTTAATCCATTTATGCCTTCTCCAGGTACAAGCATTCCAGTAACACAAACGTTTTCTGAACCACCACCCTTTGTCATGACTGTCAATTCTAGACTGTTTCCTGGAACGATTTCCCAGTTTATAAAAGGTATTAATCTTCCAGTGTTATCTCCACTGTTTTTCTGAGTAAAGGGGTCTACAGCATTAGGACGAAGGGGAACCTGTTTTGTGGCCTTTCTCGTAGCGTTAATTAATGCTTTTTCTATTTTTTCGAGTCCTTTAACCTCTGAACCCGCTTTTATATAGAAGATTATTGTCCCTGTGTCTTGGCATATTGGAGCTTGATATTTCTCTGCCAATTCAATATTGTCTAATATTGCTTTCAGCTGGGTTCTTCCCGTTTCACTGGTTTCTTCATCATAAGCTTTTTTAAGCGCCTGTTTGACATCTTCTGGTAAATATATAACTGCTTGCTTCAAAATGTTAAAAGCGACATTTTCCACGATTTTTTCAATTTCCAATGGGTATCCCTCTTTTCGTTTCCTAGTGATTGCCAGGTATACTTATATCTTGTCTCCAACAATTAGCAAAACTTAATGTAGTTTTTACTTTAACTTATCTCTCTAGGGAGTAAACAATGCTCTCTTTCGCGTGTTTTAAATATAGCTGGATCAATGTGTTTATGAGAATGAAAAGGTGAAAGTGTTGACAGTTGAAGATGAGAACGGAGAGGAAAAGCAGGAAGTCAAGAAAGGATACGAGTTTTTAGAGGATTTGCCTGGTATTGGCCCTGCTACGGCTCAGAAACTTCGAGAATTAGGTTTTCACACAATTGAATCCTTGGCTATGGCTACGGCCCGTGAGTTGGAACCAGCAGGTATTGGAGAGAAGAAGGCCTTTTCCATTATTGAGGCTGCCCGTTCTTCCATTAGCGTGTCCTTTATTAGAGCTAATGAACTTCTAAGGATGCGTCAGAATGTTCTGCGTTTAACAACTGGTAGTAAGTCCTTGGATAAACTTCTTGATGGTGGTCTAGAAACGCAGACTATTACGGAGTTTTACGGAGAGTATGGTAGCGGTAAAAGTCAGCTTTGCCATCAACTATGCGTGAACGTTCAATTACCCCCTGAAAGAGGCGGGCTCAACGCAGCAGCTTTGTACATAGATACGGAGAACACCTTCAGAACGGAGCGAATTGTGCAGATGGCTACACATTTAGGACTTGATCCGAACCAGGTGGTTAAGAATATTATTTATGCTGAGGCTTACACCTCTGACCATCAAATGTTTTTATTGGATAATGCGGATGAAATTATCAAGAAAAATAATGTTAAGCTTATAATCATCGATTCTTTAACTTCCCATTTTAGAAGCGAATATTTGGGACGAGAGATGTTGGCTTCTAGACAGCAGAAACTTAACAAGCACATGCACAAGCTTATCCGTTTAGCTAGGGCCTTTAATACTGTGGCTGTTGTAACTAATCAGGTTATGGCTAAACCCGACGTGTTTTTCGGAAACTCAGTGCACCCTATTGGTGGTCACATTGTAGGGCACACAAGCCACACACGTGTTTATCTGCGCAGGTCTTCCCGTGGTCCTGTTCGCATTGCACGTTTAGTTTCCAGCCCATATTTGCCAGAAGGAGAGGAAATATTTAAAATAACTGAGAATGGTATAGAGGATGTCTCTGAGGAAGAGAAGCCCAGATCCCGTGGTCGTTAGAAATGCCTATTCCTCTGGCTCTAGTTTCACGTTATTTTCAGCTTTTGGTCAATAGACAGTTTGCTGAGGCTGAACGGGAATTAGAACGAATCAAGCAGAAGATGCATAAGACCGAATGGAATCAAGGCTACTTTAGTGCTTTGTATGGAATGTTGCGTGTGAGAAAAACAAACGATGGCGGATCCTATGCCTTTTTCTCAAAATTAGATTTTAAAGATAAAAAAACATTGCAAACGTATAGGAAAGAGTTTTTAGGGCATGTAAAGAATAGGCTTCACGGGGACTTTGACCGTGGCTTCTTTTCTGCTTGGTCTGACTGTATGCGTGTGCTAAGTAGGTTAGATTTCCCTATTAATAACCCTAAAACAGGCAATATGTCAAACGATAACAAATCAAATGATGAAGTTGAGGATACGGGACAGGCTACTATTGAGAAGTTTTTAAAAAGATACTCCTCACGTTAAAATACTTTGAGCTATGGTATAGAACAGTATCCAGAAAACTATCCATGAAATGAAGTAAATGCCTATCCCCATAGTATATAGTTTTCCTTTCTTCTCAATTTTACTCATATACTTAAACTTAATAATGCGATAGGAGATTATGTAGAGGATTATTGCTATGGAAATCCCGTTTAAAAGTATCTCAATAGAACCAGAATTTCCTAATGTTCCTGTTGTTATGTTGTAACTTACACATATTAAAGCAGCCACTATACCTAACCCCAGCCGTAACCAGTATATTTGCTTCAAGGCCTCCATGGTATATCCTCATTCAAGTTTATGTGTGGATATCTTGTTTAAAGTTGCCTATTTATAGTTTAGTGAGTAATTAGGTTTTTGGGCGTGAATCCACCGTTGTTAAAGAGGGAGTTTACAAGCTTTGACGTAGCGGCTGTTGTCCGCGAGTTGAAAAATTCTATTTTAAACTCTAGAGTCAGCAACATTTACCAACTAAACAGCAAAAAATTACTTTTTAAGCTAAGGACAGGTGACGGAAATATTTATAGATTAATTATGGAGGCTGGAAGACGTTTACATTTAACAACTTATGCTATGGAAAAACCTTCAACTCCCCCTAGTTTTTGTATGGCTTTAAGAAAATATTTGCGAAATGCATTTTTGACGAGCATAGAGCAGTATGAATTTGAAAGAATTGTAATTTTTAGGTTCAAGGGAAAGAGAGGCCTTTTTAATCTCGTTTTAGAGCTTTTCGGTGACGGCAATGTTCTTTTAGTGGAGGAGAAGGGAGAAATTTTGCAAGCTTTAATCTATAAACGTATGCGAGATCGTAACATTTTACGTGGTGAAATTTTCCGTTTTCCTCCATCAAGCGGTAAAAATCCCTTTGAAGTCAGCCTTGAAGGATTTAGAGAAGATTTGAGAGAATTTGGAAATGTGGAGGTGGTGCGGGGGTTAGCACGATTTTTAAGTATCGGCGGTCTGTATGCAGAGGAAATATTGCTAAGAGCTAGTTTAGATAAAACAAAACCATGTAGCACGCTGAGTTTGGAAGAAATAGACAAGCTCTTTGAGCACTTACAAGATCTGTTAAGGCAAGTAAAAGATGGCAAACTAGAACCCTGCATCGTCGTAGACGATAATGGCATTTTTCTAGATGCAATTCCAATTAAGCTTAAACGATATCAAAACTTCAAATTTAAGCCCTATCCTAGATTTAATGAAGCTTTAGACGAGTTTTTTGTTAGAACAGAAGTTCTTGAGAAAACTAGGAGTATTGCCGGTGCTAAAGTTGAAGAGTTAAAACAGGAAGCCAATAGACTCAGACGAATCATCGAAGCACAAAATAAAGCTTTAATAGAAGCTAAAGCAGTAGCAGAACGTTATCGTAAGATCGGCGATGCCATTTATGCCCATGCTGGCGATCTTCAACTGTTACTAAATAGATTTATTGAGGGGAAAAAGAGTGGAAGAGAATGGAAACATATTGTTTCCGAAGTTTTAAACGAGAAAAAAATGGGTATTAACCCCAGTATATTTTTTGATTTTTTTGATGACCGAAGATTGAAAATCTCTGTTTGCGTGGATGGCTTACGTTTCGGTTTAAATTTACGTAAAAAACTTTTTGACATCGCTGGAAGGTTTTATGAACGAAGCAAGCGAGCCAAACAGAAAATGGAAGGCGCTAAAAATGCTTTAGAAGCGACAAAGCGACAGCTTGAAGAAATCGAGACAAAAATTAGAGAAAATGAAGCTTTAATACGTGTTAAACCTGAAGAAACTGTTGAAGAAATAGCTAAACGCAAGATTAAACCTAAAAAATGGTTTGAAAAGTTCAGATGGTTTATCTCTTCTGACGGTTTCTTAGTAGTCGCAGGTAAGGACGCGGTTAGCAATGAGGTTTTAATAAAAAAGTATACGGAGCCAAATGACATTGTTTTTCATGCAGACTTAGTAGGCGCACCTTTCGTTGTAGTTAAGACAAAAGGTAAAAAGCCAAGCAAACAATGTCTTCAGGAAGCTGGAGAGTTTGCAGCTGCTTTTTCTCGTGGCTGGCGAGAGGGTTTCGCTAGCGTAGATGTGTACTGGGTTAAACCAGAACAACTAAGTAAAGGCGGTATTTCCGGCGAATACGTTCCCAAAGGAGCTTTCTTGGTTAGGGGTAGACGTAATTGGATGCGTGGCACTCCCCTTAAAATAGCTATAGGCGTAAAAGAAACAAATGGTAAAATAGAATTTATTAATGGGCCGGTGGGTGCTGTCGAGAGTAAAACACGAGCTTGTATTATTCTTGTGCCTGGGCAACAAAGGGGAAAACGATTGTTTAAACATGTTTTAAAAGTTTTAGCAGCAAAAATGTCCAAAGAAGTTCGAGAAAAAATCGAGAAAATGTCTTTAGAAAAAATAAGAGAATACATTCCATACGGCAAAGGCAGAATACTTGAAAAATAGATAATTCATTTTTGCAAAAGCTTATGCTTATATCCATGATTTTACATAAACTAATCCAATTGAAATTAGGAGTGATCGTTCATGTGTCAGTCTAAGAAGAAAGAATCGTACGAGTGTTGCGGTCAAACTTTCGACTCTAAAGAAGCTTTAGAAGAACATAAAAGTAAAATGCATAAGAAATCATGCTGCAGATAGTCTCGGCAGCAATAACTAAAAAATTCTCCCATTTTATTTTTCACAGTTCTTTGAGGAACGTATTTGGTTCATACTAATTTCTAAAAGTTAAGAAATTTAATAAAAGAAAAGAAATGAAGGCTTCAGCTTTTCGTAGCTTTCACACCTTTCTCCTCCAGTCGACTTTTGCGTTATTTTCTTAGGAGGTGATCCGGCCGCAGGTTCCCCTACGGCCACCTTGTTACGACTTTTCCCCCCTCACGAAACCTAGGTTCGACGCAGCCACAAAGGACCACGCCTCACCCAAGAGTCGCTCGGGTGGAACGACGGGCGGTGTGTGCAAGGAGCAGGGACGTATTCACCGCGCGATAGTGACGCGCGATTACTAGGGATTCCATGTTCACGAGGGTGAGTTTCAACCCTCGATCCCAACTACGGCAGGCTTTAGGGATTACCTTCCCCTTTCGGGGTTGGAACCCATTGTACCTGCCATTGCAGCTCGCGTGTGGCCCGGGGGATTCGGGGCATACTGACCTGCCGTGGCCCGCTCCTTCCTCCGCCTTATCGGCGGCGGTCTCCCCAGTGTGCCCAGCTCAAGGCTGGTAGCAACAGGGGATGCGGGTCTCGATCGTTGCCTGACTTAACAGGACACCTCACGGCACGAACTGGCGACGGCCATGCACCTCCTCTCAGCTTGTCTGGCAAGACCTTCAATCTGGCCTTCACCCTGCTGTCGCCCCCGGTGAGGTTTCCGGCGTTGACTCCAATTAAACCGCAAGCTTCACCCCTTGTGGTGCTCCCCCGCCAATTCCTTTAAGTTTCAGCCTTGCGGCCGTACTCCCCAGGCGGCAGGCTTAACGGCTTCCCTGCGGCACTAGAACGGCTCGTGGCCGTTCTAACACCTAGCCTGCATCGTTTACAGCTGGGACTACCCGGGTATCTAATCCGGTTCGCTCCCCCAGCTTTCATCCCTCACCGTCGGGCGCGTTCTAGCCGACAGCCTTCGCCACTGGTGGTCCTCCCGGGATTATAGGATTTCACCCCTACCCCGGGAATACCGTCGGCCTCTCCCGCCCCC
>MTLU01000037.1 GCA_002010975.1 Candidatus Bathyarchaeota archaeon JdFR-07
TCCCCGCTGGAACCCCAACCTCGACATCAACGACGACAACACCATCGACCTCAAAGACTACTACGCCACCGTACTAAACTACGGAAAAACATACCCATAACCCCCACCTTTTTTAATGATTTGGCTTTTCTTCAACTTGCCTAGGAATCTAACACGATAATTAGAATAAAAGAGACTCTAAGTTGAATAATACATGTAGAGATGTTCGTTTAACTTCTTTATACTTATCTTTAAATGAGAAAGTTTCCATTAGTTACTTATAGAGAAAATACCTCCTCCAACTATCCAGACTTATTATAAAAAAGCATTTGGAAAACTATATTTTGCAATAATTTTAGCTTTTCTTTTAACTCTACTTGGCCTTTTCATCAACTTGGGATACCGGATAAATTCGATGAAGGAATATCTTCATCCTAATAAAGACTTTACAATAATAGACGTAAAACTTGACATAACTTACAATCCCGTTTTTTATCCATTCTATTGGACAATCGGGAAGGGAAACATCTACAAAAATTTTTCATTTTGCATGTACCTTTCTTCAAGTCATCTTTTTCTCATTTGAAAAGCAATTAATAGAGAAAGGTCAGAAAACCCTTGCCCACATCCGCGTTTTCTTTCAAGTGAAGAGCGACGAGAAATTTATATTACATACATAACAACTTGGGGGATTTACGGAAATCTTGCGGTTCTTTTTATTATAACGCTCGTTATAGAAATTTTGAGACAAAGAGTGCTGTATATACCTCTTTCTCCTGTGCAATTGCTTTCGGTATAGCTGGCATACCAGGAACACTTATCGGTTTAATAATCGGAATTGTGATGCTGATCTATATATTTAGAGAGCCTAAAAACAATTTTTTAATTCACATTTGGAATTGGCTTTGGGAAAAAGATACAAAGAATGAAGAAAAAATTAAAAAGAGTAATTTGTTAGGCGAAGTAAATACAACTAAATTTATGTACATACAGCTCGTTGTTTAACGCCTTTATGTCCTTCAATAAATGTTAATAATGTTCCACTTACGACTTGTATCTGAAGTGGTAATACGACTCTAACTGTAATATGGGTAGAAAACTATGAATTGTAACCTTGAACTTTTAAATCAGATAAGTGCGGTCGCCGGGATTTGAACCCGGGTCGCCGGCTTGGGAGGCCGAAGTCCTAGACCAAACTAGACTACGACCGCAACCGTTCTGTGATTTAATCAAATTAGAGTCAACATAAATTTTATGTTTCGTTTTGCTACGAACTTTAAGTGGAAATAAAGAATTCTAATTTGTTAGAGAAAATCGCAACTTATTTTAGATTTGAGGTATAGTCCTACCTTTTTCGTGTGCTTTTTTTGACAAATAGACGAGTGTTACTATATAAACTGCTGTTGTGACAATAAACATGTACATTAGATTTTTAAAATTAGGTATTTGGTAATAGTATGAGGATTTCATTTCGTTAAATTCCCCTTGAAGCTTATTATAATTTCCCAATAGACCGTGAAGCGTTCCCTCTAGTATAGTTATCTGTGCGAGAAGCATACTTCTATTAGCATCTAGATTCAGATATTCTTCAAAAAGTTCAAAATACGATACATTTAAACCATTAATTTTGCTCAACGCGTCTAAATAATTGGTATGTACATTATAATACAAATCAAGTAGCTCCAAGTATACAATTTCAATAGAGGAGATATAAGGATGGGTAATGTACAAGATGGTGTTTTTTTCATCCGTGATTTTAAGCAAATCTATAGGGACCTCTTCTTCATCAACGAGTACTACATGGATAGTTTCCATTAACTTCTTAGGAATGGTGACTCGGCTAAAAGCAGTAGAACTATTTAAACTGCTTATGTTGAAAGCTATGAGCCTACTTCTAAACTCTGCTACATTTTTGAAGGAGAAATCCGTAACTGTCGAATTTGAGATTATAAGTATATCGTAAATTTTGCCTTTCCAAAAAACAGTAAATGAATAAAATTTTCCCATTAATGGGTAAAAATCCTTGTTATTTTCAGTAATGTTATAAGGAATATCTCCCAAACCATCTTTATCCAGATCATTCCCATAATAATCACTCCAATAATTTCCCTCATCTCTATAGCTCCAGACATTCGTTGTTTGCTCGGCATATACATGATATGAATTATCAATAAAATTATTATGATAGAAAACGTTGTTGTTGCTATACACAAAAACATAGATACCATAATCATTGTTAGAAATAAGGTTTTCATAGAAGAGGTTATTCATTGAATAGTAAATTTCGATTCCGTTCGTATTGTTTACAATGATGTTCTTGTGAATAACACTTTCAAGTGTATAGATGAGTTGTATCCCAAGATCATTAGAGGATACCATATTTCCGTAAATCCGATCATCCCAGGAAGAAATAATCCTAATTCCTATTTTGTTGTTCATTATCCTGTTATTTTTTATAATTATGTTGCCAGATCGTTCGACAAATATTCCATAACCTGTAGAACCGCTATTTATTATCGTGAATCCGCTGATATTCACGTTGGAAGCCTTTATTGAAATCACGTTTTCTACACCGCCTCCGTTAATAATTGTACTTTCTGTATCTTCTCCTACAAGTGTGATGCTCTTGTTAACTACAATATTTTCGTAGTATGTTCCTTTACTTACAATAACGGTGTCTCCAGGACTTGCATTGTTTATAGCTTCTTGGATGCTGTTAAATCCGTTACCACCTACAATCCATGTTGAGAGGCTTGCATTTACAATTATTATACTCTTTAGCGGGATTACTAAAGTTAAACATAAGCACAAAATTGTAAATAAAGTCAGAGTTTTCATCAAGTTTATCACCGTTCTAGAATTGGTTTTAGAATTATTAAACATTTAAGTTGATACTGTGAGCAGTCACTCTTGAGACAATGCTTTTCCAAGAAGAATAGAACATAAAGCTGATAAGGAGAATAAGGCGACAAAAATTATTGGATCGACCTTTGATTGTACTGCGTTCCAAACAATGCTGATATATGAGAAAATAATTATGAGTACTAAAACGTAAATTCTTATTTTCAAAATGTTTCTGTGAACTTCCAATTTTTTCTCCTGAGTAAATATTAGCTTTACTTTTTCTTGCGCTTCTTGTATTTGTTCATTCGTTGCAAAAGAAACTCGCTTCTTCTCGCTGTCAATAAATTTAAAGCTTAAGAGTGCGTATCTTTGTAGTTGCCAAGGTCTAATTTTTGGTAGAATTCTTATGATATTGCTTTTCTCCATCTTTTTAAGAATTGTTTGAATTTTTCGAATAAGCTTAACATCATTCATAGGTTCTTCGCCATATAGTTTCTTAACAATATCCTTAACGTCTGGGAAATGTAATGATAACTGGAAATTAGCGATCACCTTTGAAAGTTCGTATTGGTACTCACCTTCTCTTAGGCGGATATTAACCTCTATAAAATCCGAATTCAACGCTTCCTCTAGAATATGAAATTCAGCAGATGTTAGTTTAGGTTGCGTCATTTTTATGCCTTCAACATTTTCAATTGAAATAATATAAAAGAATAAATATATGATTAAACCTTTCGTAACGTTTTAAAATTTTTATTGGAAAATTGTTTCAACAAAGTCTGTAGAAAAAACCATTATCCTTTTAAATTTACAAATAAGGTGACAGGTTGTATACATGAAAAATGCTCTAAAGATTGCTTCGACCGAACCTCAATTAGCTAATTCTATTCCGTCCAACTCAAGCAAAAAATATAGAAATTCCTTTGACATTATAGCTTCAATACTTGAGACTGCAAGAAAAGGAGCAACCCTCTTTACTATTACACGATATGTAAATACAAACTACAGACATCTCCGTAAATACCTAAATTTTCTCATCAAAAGAGAATTTATTGACATCAAAATAGATAACGGTCGAATTCTATATAAGACTTGTGAGAGGGGTTTTGAGTTTTTAAGAGTGTATCATATCCTATTAGATATGCTCTCTGTTGTCAATACAACCCCTCCCATAGCCAAGGTGATTTGCCAACATGTTAACCGATCACCACGTAAAATTTGACAGGGAAAGACAGGCGGAGCTATTGTTTACGGTAGCCTTCTCCCTTCTCTCATAGGTTTAAGGCAAATTCCGCCTGTCCCCCTAGAGGATTATATTAATTTTACAATTTTTGTTGAAGGTTTAAAAAGCGATCTTTCCAAATGATGTAATTAGACAAGGAGGATATCAATTGGTCAAAGAATATACGTACTCTTCTGTTGGGGTTAATAGGAAATTAAGGGCTATAGCCAAAAGAGCTTTGCTTTCCCTTCGTAGAACCTATGATTACAGCCCTCACGGTAAAGTGATAGAACTTCCCTTTGGAAATGTTTTTCCTATTTACGGAGAGTATTATTTGGATTTTGTTATTGAAGGAATAGGAACTAAGGTTCTTTTGGCACAATTAGCTGAAAAATATAATACTATTGGTGTTGATGGGGTTGCAATGGCGGTTAATGATGTTATAAGATCTGGTGCTAAACCGTTAGCTATCACAGACAATATTCATCTTCAAGTTTCAGCTCCTTTTCTGATCAAAGAGTTAATTGCAGGTATACACAAAGGTGCCTGCGAAGCCGAATGTCCAGTGGTCGGTGGTGAGATAGGTGATGTAGCTGAGGTTATAAAAGGGTTAAAAGAAGACAAAGGTTTTGATATCGTTGTTTCGGTTGTAGGCGAGGTTGCAAAAGAGCAGATGATTTTAGGCAGAAACATAAAACCTGGAGACGTGATAGTAGGGCTAAGAAGTTCTGGGGTTCATAGTAATGGAATCTCTCTAGTGCGGAGGGTTCTTTTTAAGAAGTGGGGTGGAAAGTATGATCCCTATGATATTCCTGAGGGGCTTGAGAGAGAAGTGATTTATGAAGTTTTGGAGCCCACTAGAATTTACGTTAAACCTTTGTTGAAAACCGCGAAGGAAGTTAAAATGAAAGCTGCTGTGCATATTACAGGCGATGCATATTTAAAATTTGAGCGTCTGACACAATTTTCAAAGGGAATAGGTTTCCAATTTAATAATTTTCACCCTCAACCAATTTTTGAGTTGATTAAAAAAACCGCTGCCGATCTTGGAGGCGTATTAACTAACGAAGAAATGTTCAAAACTTTTAATATGGGTTGGGGTTTCGCTGTAATACTGGACAAATCAGATGCAGATAAGGCAATAGACATTATAGGAAAAGAAGGAGTCACGGCTGAGCGAATAGGACATATCACGGATTCTAAGGGAATTACAATCATATATAAAAACCATAAAATTATTTTGAAGTAATAGGTTGTAGTGTTTATGATGAAAGTGTTTAAATTCCTTAGATTTTAAACTTAACTTATGAGATGCCATCTGAAAATTGAAGTTAGTTTAAAACCTGGGCATAGTGACCCCGAAGGGGAAACTACGGCACATTTGCTAAGAGAATTAGGTTATAACGTTGTAGCTGTAAACGTTAGTAAAGTTTACTATGTAGTTTTGGAGGTTAAAACAGAGGAAGAGGCACGAAATAAAGCAGAAGAAATGTGTAAGAGACTTCTGGCGAATCCCACAAAAGACAATTATACCATAGTAATTGAGGAAACAAAATGACCTCTAACCTCTATCTTCAAAGAAATACCCCTTTCAGATTATTGGAAATAAACATTCTTCAAGCAGATGACAGCCAGCTTTTAGAAGTAAGTCGCAATCTGGCTATAGGGTTAAATTTACTCGAAATGAAAGTTATTCAAAAGTATTTTCGAAAGAAAGGACGTAACCCCACAGATATTGAACTTCAAACTATCGGGCAAACATGGTCTGAACACTGTTTTCACAAAACCTTCAAAGGGAAAGTAAGAATTAACGGAAAAGAAATTGATAGTCTTTTTAAAACTTTCATTGCAAAGATTGTAGAAGAAATTAAACCTTCATGGTGCTTTTCTGTTTTTGAAGATAATGCAGGAATTGTCACCTTTGATAAGAATTATGGTATCGCGGTTAAGGTAGAAACGCATAACCACCCTTCAGCCATAGAGCCTTTTGGCGGTGCTGCCACCGGAGTTGGCGGTGTAATTCGAGACATTTTAGGCGTTTGGGCAGACCCCATAGCTTGTACAGATGTTTTAGGTTTCGGACCTTTAGATCTAAAATTTGAGAAACTTCCGCCTGGCGTTAAACATCCCAAGTATGTTTATATGGGAGTAATAGCAGGCATTGGAAACTATGGCAATAACATGGGAATACCAACAGTCAATGGTGCTATATACTTCGATGAAAGCTATGTCGGAAATGTTGTTGTTTACTGCGGATGTGTGGGATTGCTTCCCCTTGAAAAATTCAAGAGACAAGCAAAACCCAACGATGTCATTGTTTTAGCTGGTGGAAAAACAGGACGAGATGGAATTCATGGTGTAACCTTTGCATCAGCCGAGTTAACTAAAGAATCGGAAGAAATTTCTCGACCAGCGGTACAAATAGCTAATCCTATTGAAGAAGAAAAACTGAAAAGAGCCATAATCACGATTCGAGACCTTCAATTGGCGTCTTCTATCACCGATCTTGGCGGTGGAGGTTTATCTTCTGCCGTGGGGGAAACTGCCAAGAGATTTAATTGTGGCGCAATTGTTGAGTTGGAAAAGGTACCTCTAAAGTATCCTGGTTTAGCTCCTTGGGAGATTTATATTTCAGAATCCCAAGAAAGAATGTTGTTGGCTGTGCCACCTAAAAAAATTGAAAGAGTTCTAGAAATTTTTAAAAGAGAAGATGTGGAAGCTACTGCCATCGGTAGGTATACTTCAGATGGTGTTTTGAAGATCTATTTTTATGGGGAGAAGGTTGCAGAACTGGATATTTCCTTCCTTTTTGAACCTCCAAAAGCAGTGAAAACTGCAGAATATAAGTTTCCTTCTTTTATTGAACCATCTTTTCCAGAACCAGAAGACTTGACAGAAGTACTCTTGCAGATTATATCTTCGCCGAACATTGCTAGCAAAGAACGTGTAATACGCACTTACGACCATGAAGTAAAGGGAAATACCGTTCTTAAACCATTGCAAGGGGAGTTTGATGGACCTAATGACGCAGCCGTGTTAAAGCCTTTAGAAGATTCTTGGAAAGGCTTAGTCATTTCTTGTGGAATGAATCCGAGCTACGGAAAAATAGACCCTTATTGGATGGCTGCCGCTGCCATAGATGAGGCTATAAGAAATAACGTTGCTGTTGGAGGAAGAAGAATAGCTTTGCTTGATAATTTTACTTGGGGGAATCCAGAAAAACCAGACAGATTAGGTAGCCTAGTGCGGGCATGCGAAGCATGTTACGATTTTGCTAAAGCTTTCAGAACTCCCTTTATTTCTGGAAAAGATAGTCTTTACAACGAATCGCCATTAGGACCTGTAACGCCGACTCTTCTCATAACAGCGGTGGGCATTGTTCCAGATATTCGTTTAGTCGTTTCTATGGATGTGAAAGAACCGGGAAATTCTATCTACATTGTTGGACAGACATTTAAAGAGCTAGGAGGTTCTGAATACTACAAACTAAAGGGTTTCATGGGGTACACTGTTCCAAAAGTGAGAAAAGTTCAAGCTAAGAAAGCGTTTAATTCGATAACTAAAGCTATAGACTTGGGGCTTGTGAAGGCTTGCCACGACTTATCAGAAGGTGGTTTGGCTGTCGCAGCTACAGAAATGGCTTTTGCTGGTGGTTATGGTATAGAATTGCATCTTAAAAGAGTACCAACAAAAAATTTTCTTCGTGATGATTTTGTTTTGTTTTCTGAATCTAACAGTCGGTTTCTTGTTGAAGTTTCTCAAAAAGCTAGAGCAGAATTTGAGATTGTTATGAAAGATACAGTTTTTGCAGAAATAGGCAAAGTTACAAAGTCCTCACAGCTTCGAGTCTACGGACTACGAGGCAATGTGATAGTCGATGCTTCACTTAATGATTTGTTAGCTCACTGGAAATATCCCTTAAAAAAGGAGTAATAAATCAATGAGGCGTGAAGAGATCAGGGTATGTGTTTTACGCGTTGGTGGAACTAACTGTGATGCGGAAACTAAACGAGCTTTTACGGACCTAGGAGTCAAATCCGAAATTTTACATGTAAATGAACTTGTTAAACATCGGAACCTTCTAGACTATCAAGTTTTAGTGTTTCCTGGAGGTTTTTCTTATGGTGATTATGTCCGAGCTGGAGCTATTTGGGCAAGGTGGATATTAGCTAAAATGGGGAAAGAGTTGAAATGTTTTGTCGAAGAAGGTCGGCTTATTTTAGGAATTTGTAATGGTTTTCAAGTACTTGTAGAAGCTGGTTTGCTTCCTGGCTTTGACGGTATAAGCTCATATCCAGAAGCTGCTTTGGCAACAAATTCTCCGCCTGGATATAATTGTCGTTGGGTATACCTTAAACAAGAAACCAATGGAAAATGCATATTTACATGTAACATTCCTGAAAACAAAGTTTTACGTATGCCTGTTGCACATTCTGAGGGTAGATTTGTCTTTGCTAAAGATAAGGAAAAACTATATCTAGAAAGACTTTTGGAAAACGGTCAGCTTGTCTTTCGTTATTGTAATAAAAATGGAGAATATGCAAATGGGCGTTTTCCAATAAATCCGAATGGTTCTTTTCATGACATAGCTGGAATATGTAATCCTGAAGGAACGGTCTTTGGTTTAATGCCACATCCTGAAAGAGCTTACTATTGGTGGCAACATCCGAACTGGACTAGGCAAAAACAGATGCCACAGTATGGAGACGGAAAACTAATCTTTGAAAGCGTTATTGAATATTTAACCAAGAACTTTTAAGTCTTGAAAACGAGGTAGACCTGGTCTTGCTCCTATTTTCATTATGCATCTTGAGGCTACAAAGTTACCTATCTCGCCACATTCATAAAGGCTTTTGCCTTTAAGTAAGCCGTAAAGGAATCCAGCGCAGAAGGCGTCTCCTGCACCTGTTGTATCCACAACTTTAACTTTAAAAGCTTTTATGTGGTGGCTTTCTTTTCCATCTGTAACATAGCAGCCTCTGCTGCCAAGTTTTATGGCAACTATTTTAGCACCTTTTTTTATAAGGCTTTTAGCGCCTTCCCTGTACTCTGTCTTTTTTGTTAATAACTTGATTTCATTGTGGTTAGGCATAAGAACAAAAGTTCTTTTAATAATTGGCTTTAATATTTTCATTCCTTTTCGTGCGTAGAGTTCGCCAGGATCTAAGCTTACTTTAACTGTTGAAGGAAGAGCTTCCAAAAGTTTCTTTTGAGTTTCGAAGGATTTCTTTCCGACAAAGGATGTGAGATGTAAGAACTGGGATTTGAAAGCGTATTCCTTGTTTATTTCATTGAAGGTTATGGTGTCATTTACCCCAGGATCCACATACAATGCTCTTCCGCCTTTCTGATCTACGAAACCCATGACTGTTCCACTTCTTCCCTTGCGAGAACGAATTACCCCTTTTTCGTCAACGCTTTCTTTTCGAAAGTCTTCGATCAACATTTTTCCCTCTCTGTCATTGGCTACTTTCCCTATAAAACCCACTTTACACCCTAATCTTGCCAATCCAACTATAGTATTAGCTGCTGAACCACCACAAGACTCTTCACAATCTATTATAAATCCTTCTTCGTCTATGCCTGCTATCTTATTCACTTTGAAAAGTTTGTCAACATTTAAAGCTCCAAATCCTACAACATCAAACGAATTCATGGAAACAACTCATGCAGATAAATCTTATATTCACCCAGTTTTCCACCATAGTTTCCAGCTGAAACTTTAACTACGTCATCTACTGTTAAAGCTACCTCTATGCCCACTTTCATTGCATCTTTCACGACTTTTAACGATATCCCATTGATCACTATTTCAGGAATGTAGTTAACATTTTCCGGAACTTTGGATTCTCCATGCAATTTTAACCTTAGGGATGGGCAGTATGGATGATTTGTCGTAGGTCCAATCCATGGAAACCGTGTTTCCGGTTTTGAACCAGCACTACAAATTTCGAAAGGCGTTATTACCCCTTCAATTTTATGTATGGCGTTTAAGACTTTTTTGCCAGCCTCCTTGAGGGCCTTTTTTGTTTTGCACATTATCCAAAAGTTTGCTCCCATAACTCCCAAGGCATAGCCTAAATAACGTTCAATTATAAAATCAGGAACCATTATCGGCACAACAATAACATCGCGGTTGAAACGCTTTTCCATCCATTCATAACCGTCTCCACAATGACCCACACGCTCCATCATATCCATTTTTCCTTCCTCCTTTAATAATGCATCAAAAACGGCGGTGAAGGGTTTAACAAGAATGTCTTGACGAATTCTGTAGGAAAGTTCAGTTTCAAACTTATTAAGAGACTCTGAAAGAGGTTTTTTAGTGTCTATTCCTCCCCAGAATTGTAACAGAGCACCTTTACGATGGTCAGGAGTTTCTTGTTCGCTTAACCATTTCTCTATGCCTCCTTCAACTCTTCCTATCACTATAGAGGGAGTGGCGGTAGCATCTTCTGCAGCTTTCCGCAGTGTCTCATCATCATCAGCGGTAACTATTATTCTGCAGTAAATTCCTTGAAAGGCTTCTGCATAGGTGTCTTCGATCTTGGATTTATTGACCATTTTAACCAAGCTTCCCGATAACTTCTCCTCTAACTTTTTTCCGAAATTCGCTACTTTCTCTTGCTAGGACCTCCATATTCTCCTCTGTAACTATTTTAACTTTAGGAATTTCCTTTGGATGCACCAAGATAAGGCGTTTAAGTAATTTTTTGTTTAAATGGCTTTTCTTTAGGGTTTCTATACTCCACCTTTTTACAAGAGTCAATGTTTTTTGCTTTCCAAACATTTTGAAAGCCTCTACAAGTATCGCGGTTACAATACTGTTTTCTGATAAAACTGCAACTTCAGCATTTCTAACAGCATATTGGTTGCCATTAAAAGAAACTGTTAAGCCACCGTTTTCTTTTATTAATCTAAATACTTCTACGTCGGTTATACTGTCGCCAAAATAAATTGTTTCTGATAAGGATACACCAAGCTTTTCGGCGATTTTTTTAACGACTTCTGCTTTTTCATGGCCTCCCACTGGATTAATTTCCAAAAGAATCCTTCCAATATTCATAGTGGCTACTTCTCTCCAAAAAATTTCATCTAACCTTTGAATGATTCTTTGATCTTTCTCTGGGAATTCTTGCAGAGAAGTTGCTTTTTCCGGAATTTCAATTAACGGCATTTTAGCTATTTCTTTTGCAATCTTTCGCAGTCTTGCCTTTTCTTCTCTGGTTAATGAGTATTTATCAAGATGGAGCCGTGTACAATAGGTATTTTTGTAAGGGAAATCTAAAGCTTGACATAAGGCCTTAACATAATGCTCGTAGCTTGTGCTTACAATGAAGGTATCCACAAACCGTCTTGTATAGCTTAAAGTTTCCTTTATATTTGGCATCAATAATAAATTTTGAGTCGAGAATTCTCGCATTTTCTGGTCTGTAACATTGAAAGCCTTTAAAAAAGGTAGAATAAGCTTTAAAGTGTCTCCAGCCTTGTAGTCTGGTTTTTTAACAACATCTGCAAGCACATCGTCATAACGGCTTATAATCATGAAAAGTTTGTCCCCGTGGGGAACAAAGTTAGCAGTTACTTCAAAGGCGTTATCGTTTTTTGAGACGGGACCTTCGCAGTCAGATACGAAAAGCTTTTTCACCTGCGACGCCTCAACTCTTCCATATGCCTTATGCTCTTTTCTATGTACTGTTTTGAGGCGATGTCTGTTCTATGCCACAATGCTCCGCCTTTAATGGCTTTTATTCCTTCTAACGACATTTCTCTAGCCACTTCTATTGTTTCACCTACGCCTACTACGGCTACAGCTCTAGATTTAAGGGTATAGATTTCGCCGTTGCGTAATTCCATAGAAGCTGGATATACCCGCATTCTGTCTCTATATTTTTCGACTAGTTCATAAGCTTTGGTTAGGTTAACTGGCTTACCAATTTCGTTTTTGTTTACAAGTTTCGGGAAGTAGTCCATATACCCTCCATATTTTGGTGGGGCTTTGTATGTTACTACTGTTGCGGTTTTTTCCAAATTCACTTGAGTCAGANNANCTTCTAAAATTTTAAAGCATAAATCTACAAAATCGTCTCTCAAAATAGGTAAAATGTTAATTATTTCAGGGTCTCCTGGTCTACTATTATTTTCTAGGATTTTTGCTTCTTTGCCGGTGTGCATGAAAGCTACATAGAAAGGGACGCCTCTTAAGCTGCTTTTGTCTTTGACATTCCATTTCTTGAAAATTCTGTTAACGATTTCCACTTCTTTGGTTCTCTCAGCTTCTGTCATAAATGGTAATTTTTCTTCCACACTTTTGTAAGAGCCCATTCCGCCAGTGTTTGGTCCTTTATCATTGTCAAAGGCTCTTTTATAATCTCTGGTATCTGGCAACGGTACTAAATGTTTTCCATCGCAGAAGGCTTGGAAACTTGACTCTTCTCCTTCAATTTTTTCTTCTATTATTACAGTGCCATGCTGAAAATTTGCTATAAAGTGTTCGAAAAGTTGTTCTCGGGTAAAAAAGTGGTCTCCCCAGACGCCAACACCTTTTCCAGCGGCTGGCTTGTCAGGTTTCACCACTGCCCTATTTCCAAGTTCATCTAACCACTCATAAACATCTTTCTTGACATTCGCACGAGTTTTGTAATCTTTTGGATTGAAAATCTTAAAGCGAGGATTGACCTCTGGCACAATCTCTTGGAATAACAAGCGTTGCTGAACCTTACTTGCCTCTAAAGCATATTGCCTTAATGGACAAATTATAGGTATTTCTGTTCGTTTTTCAATAAGGTCTCTGACACCCTCTATTATAGGTTTCTCTGGTCCTACTATACCAAAATCTATATTCTTTTTGTTGTTCTCCGCAAATTTACATATAGTTTCCACATTTAAGTCTGATATAGCTATGTGCTTCTTTGCTTTTCTTATGTTGAAGGGATTTTTTTGTTTATCGGCTACATAAATTTCTACATTATACTTGGTAGTTCGCGTGAAAGCATCTATCATCGCTGCTTCTCTGGCACCATAAGAAACAACGAGAACTCCTACTTTTTCCATAATCAACCCGTTAAACAAAATACATGAATAATGGAAAACTTAATATTTCTATTCATTTTATCTTTTGAAAAACTTCTTCTATCTCGTAAAGTCTGCCTGTTTCTTCATAACCTTCCAGAAACCGCTTTCTCATCTCGTCAGCTATCTTCTGAGCCAGCGGAGTTGGATATTCACCAGTTACACAAGCAAGGCATAGCTGTTCTCTTCTGAAGCCTGTAGCTTTAACAAAATTTTCTATGGATTGATAACAAACGTTGTCCGCACCTATTATTTTAGCTATTTCCTTAGGTGTATGTTTTGAGCCTATAAGTTGCCTATAAGTCGCCATGTCTATTCCATAAAAGCATGGACCAATTATACGTGGAAAAGTTACAAACAAATGAACTTTCTTTACACCCATTTTCCGTAGTTTCTTTATAACAACTTTCGTGGTATCACCTCTAACAACGCTGTCCTCAGTTATTATCACACGTTTATCTTTTACTTTAGGTGCTAAAATGTTTATTTTCTTGTCAATAGTGGCATAACGTTCTTTACTTAGAAGTATAAATGCTCTTTCTGTTACATAACGATGTCTCCTAGAAGCTCTTTCCCATTTTAGTCCAGATTCTTCATGGACACCCATAGCTGAATCGTCACCAGTTTCTGGTAGAGAAAGAATAATGTCAGCTTCTTTAACCACATCCTGATTTTCTCTAACAAGGTTTCTTCCAAACTCTTCCCGGATTTCATAAACATATTTTTCGTCAAAACGTGAATCAGGTCTAGCAAAATAGGCAAACTCAAAAGCACAAAAAGCCTTTCCTTTTCCATCTATCAGCTTTTTTCTTTCAAAACCATTCTCAGAAACCAATACAATTTCGCCTGCTTCAACTTCAAAATCCCTTTCAAATCCATTTATGTCCAGACCCACAGTCTCAGAAGAAAACGCGAAAATTTTTTCGCCTTGACCGTGACCCGCACATAAAGGTCTTATGCTGTAGGGATCTTTAAAAGCAAAAAAATCTCCTTCTTTTGTTATTCCTACAACAGAAAATGCCCCTTCAACGTCTTCCATACACTTCTTCACAGCCAAGGTTAAGTCTTTAGATTTGATGAACTCCATAAGAAGTTTATGACATATTAGATCCGCATCGCATTGATAAGAAAATCGTGGAAATTCTTTTCTTATTTCTTTTTTCAGCTGAAATGTATTCACTACGTTACCGTTAAACGAAATAGCAAGTTTAAACCCGTTTTTCGAAGCTGTTACAGGTTGAGTTCCCATGATCAAGGATTTATCATCCATTTTGCCGGAAGTAGTATATCTCACGTTTGCTATACCAGCATGCCCTGGCAATCGTCCAAACCATTCTTGAATGGCGTTTGACTTTATTTTTGGAATAAGATCCAAGTTTCTGTAAATGTAAAATTCACTATTATCATATGTAAGGAAACCGTGGGATTGGTGACCTCTATGGTTTTGAGCTCGCATCCCCCAGTATATATAAGGAAATATAAGCTCTTTTTCAAAGTTTATAGCACTAAATACTCCACAGCCTATTTTTAATTCCCCTCCTCTATATAATTGGCATAAAGAACTTGATATTTATCAGCTTTTATGACATTTTTAATTAAAAAGAATGTTCTTTTTTACACGAAAGAATATACAGCATCAGTTTTAAGACCTGATGGTCTAAATTCTCTTCTCCATAAAAAGTCCTCTAAGCTAAACAAACAAAAATCCCTAAAGTTCTTAAGGAATCAATCTAAACTTATCTCTTGGATAAAGCGCAACTTCTCTGATATTCTCTCTCCCTGTCAGCATCATAGTTAATCGTTCTAAGCCTATAGCCCAACCAGCATGAGGTGGCATTCCAAAATCGAAGGCTTTCAGATGATGCTTAAAGGATTCCGGGTTTAATTCTTGCTCCTTTAAACGTTTAATCAAAAGTTTTTTGGAGGCTATCCTTGTTCCGCCAGATGAAAGCTCTATCCACTGCCACATCAAGTCGAAACCTTCACATAGATCGGGATTGTCATCTTTAGGCTTGATATAGAAGGCCTTTGAATGAGTAGGCCAGTCCTTAATAAAGTAAAAGTAAGGATGCAACTTGCCTAAAGTCCTAAACGCTGGTGTAGGAATATCTTCTCCCCATGGAATTTCTATTCCTTCTCTTTTCAAGTCTCGTAAAACCTCGTCGTACGTCAAACGTTTGAAGGGTAATTCAGGCACTTCTACCTTATGCTTTAATACAGTTAATTCATTTCGGCATTTTTCCTTGACAGTTCTGCAAACGTGTTGCATCACTCTTTCGAGTAATTGCATTACGTCTTCAGCATCTGCAAAAGCCTGTTCGATGTCTATGGAGATAAACTCGCTTAAATGTCGACGAGTGTGAGATTCTTCGGCTCTGAAAAAGGGACCAATTTCGAACACTTTCTCCAAACTCATAATTAACTGTTCCTTATATAACTGAGGACTTTGAGCCAAGAACGCTTTCCTTTTAAAGTAGTTTACTGAAAAAAGTGCAGCTCCGCCTTCTGTTGCCGAAGCAATTATTCTCGGAGTATGGACTTCTATGAAGCCTTTTTCGAAAAGAAAGTTTCGGATTGTATCCACTGCAGTATGTTGAACCTTGAAAATTGCTATGTTTTCATCTTGGCATAGATCCAAGGCCCGTGCATCTAATCGAGCTTCTAGACCTGCAGGTGTTTTTCCTGTCACATCGATGGGTAGTTGGAAAGCTGCCGTGTTGAAAATTTTTATTTCCTTCGGAATTACTTCGACTCCTCTAGGTGTTATGTCGGTTTTTTGCACAAGCCCTCTTACGCCTATACTGTATCGTTTTTGCAAAAAATCAGACTTCGACAAAACTTCGCTGCTTACCTTTTTGCGAGGCACTGTTATTTGTATTGTTCCTTCTCTGTCTTGCAATATTATAAAACGTATTCCGCCCAAATCTCTTACTTCTTTAACCCATCCGAAAAGAGTAACTTCTTTTCCGTCTATTTCAGGTTTGACATCTGTAGAATAATGAGTCCTTTTCCAGTCACCAATTGAATCTAATTTCATTTTTTCACCGTCTAATCACTCTGCAAACTCTACACGCAGAGTCATATTGCGAACCTTGCTAGCGATCTCTCTTAAAGCCTTTACATCAAAGGGTAATCCTCTTCTCCGTTTTTTTCTTAAAATAACTCTAGTTTCTGTTGTTCCATCAGGAAGCCAAATAGTGTTAATTGTTACGATGCTCAAAGGGGCAAACAAGTCCTCTAAAAACTTTCTATCATCCACACCGTATTCTAAAACACGGATTTTCTTACCAGTTTCCTCGCCTATAGTCTTAATGATCTTTCCGCCATAGCTTAAAAGCCGTGAAACGTCTCCTGGACCAACAATTATAGCTAAGGTTTTTCCAACATCAACAGCCTTGTGAAAATAAACACTTTGAAGAGAAGGATACTTATCTTCCAAAGATAATAATAAACGAGCTATTTTCAAGTCTAAATTGCTTACTTCTCCAGACTTAAATTTACCCAAACACTTTTGGCATAACACTCCGCTTTTTAAACAGAAGCTGCATAGGACGGTTTTCACCTATAAAAGCGCCCTCCACAAATAAAGGAGGGGCGGCGGAGCTCTGTATTTTTAAGGAGAACTAACGTTTTAGCGTTCCAGCGTTATTTCAATCGTGCTGACGTTGGTGGGCGTGCCACCCTCTTCTCTGGGTGCCACCTGCTCTGTCCCGATACCGACTTTTTTGACTTTTACGTCTGGTAGGAATCTGCGTCTGACAACTTCGACGACATCTACTGCTCTGCTTATGGATCTCCCTCTCGCTTTAACATTTACTTCTTTTGCTCCGCCGTGAAAGAGGGTTATGCAAGCCAGTACATAGTTCATTACTGGCTTTCTCCCGATCAACACTGAGTTGCTTTCAGACATTTGTACCGCCTCACTCCTAGTTTTCACTTTTTCTAAGGCTTCATAACCATTTTTATCGATAAATAAATATATTACGGTTTTAACTTCTATTCAAAGCTCGTCAAAAGCTTAAAAGTTGCTAAATTTACTTACTTCCAAAGGAAGTAATCGCCAAATTTTAAATGAAGCCTGTATTATTGTAAAGTTAAAAGTTAACAAATAACTAATAGAAGGGAAAAGTTTGGAAGTGCTCACAAGACGTTCTATGCAGATCTTAAGAATACTTTATAAAAAGGGGAGAGCAACAAACATTTACACTTTAAACGTGAAACAAGAAGAATTGGCAAAAGAGCTTGGAATAAGCAGACAAGCATTAAATGTTCACTTACGTAAGCTGCGAGATTTAAAATACATACGCACTGGAAGAGGATTCATAGATGTGACTGAAAGAGGCTTGGCTTCACTAGGCATTTCAGCAATCCCAGCCTTCGTATTTGTGAAGGTCTCACCCCACAAAAGACTCTATGTATATGAAAAAGTTAAAGAATTCTTAGTTCAAAAAGCTTTCAGAATAACTGGCGATGTAGATGCGCTTCTCATCGTTGATCCAGAAAAGCTTGACGAAGTTTTAAAAAGCCTTTCTTCTATTGAAGGAATACAAGACACCAAATCCTATGTAGCCATAGAAACTATAAAATGAAGGAGAATATATGAATGAAGCTTTTCGAGTATGAGGCAAAAAATATACTTTCAGCATACGGAATACCCACGCCTAAAGGAGAGCTGGCAACAAGTGTGGATCAAGCTCGTAAGATCGCAGAAAAACTGAGGCCCCCTCTGGTAGTTAAGGCTCAGGTGCTTGTCGCTGGAAGAGGAAAAGCGGGGGGAATTTTGTTCGCTGATTCTCTTGCAAAAGTGAAAAAAGTAGCAGAAAAACTACTGAAGATGGAAATAAAGGGTATACCTGTGAAAAGTATATGGATTGAGGAAAAAATAGAGATAAAAAAAGAGCTTTATTTTGGGATAACTACCGACAGATTGAACAAAAGCTATGTAGCCATTGCTTCTTCCATAGGCGGAATGGACATAGAAGAAATAGCGGAAAAACATCCTGAAAAAATAATAAAATTTCTAATAAATCCCAAAATGGGTCTTCGTTCTTTTCATGCAAGACAAATAGCGAGGAAAATGGGCTATGAAGGAAGTCAACTTAATGCGATAGGAAAAATATTCGAAAGATTGTATAAAATCAACATTGATTATGATGCTGAACTAATCGAAATGAACCCTATAGTTGAAACAGCAGAAGGAAAATTTGTCGCTGCTGATGCCCGCATAATAATTGATGACAACGCATTATTTCGTCATCCCCAATACAAGAAAAGATTTTTTGAAAGCGAAAGTGAATTATTTCCACAAGAGATAGAGGCCATGAAAAATAATCTAGCTTACGTCAAACTAGAAGGAAACATAGGCGTAATAGGAAACGGTGCAGGACTAGTTATGGCCACATTAGACACAATACAACTTTATGGCGGGAAACCAGCAAACTTTTTAGATGTAGGAGGAGGAGCATCCGCAGAAAAAATAGCCGCAGCCCTCAAAATAGTTCTTTCTGATCCAGACGTTAAAACATTATTCATAAACATTCTAGGCGGAATAACTCGTTGTGACGAAGTTGCAAAAGGAATATTGGAAGCAAAAAAGAAAATCGAAGTAACCAAACCTATGGTGATAAGGCTTGTAGGAACAAACGAAGAAGAAGGTAAAAGAATACTAACAGAAGTAGGAATCCCCGTATTAGACAGCATGGAAGAAGCAGCAGAAAAAGTTGTCGAAATATCCCGAAAAGGAGGCTTATAATCTGGGGATAATAATAGATAAAAACACCCATGCAATAGTTCAGGGAATAACTGGAGCTCAAGGAAGTTTTCATACTAGGTTGATGCTAGAATACGGAACAAAAATTGTGGCTGGTGTGACTCCGGGAAAAGGTGGAACAAAAGTTTGCAACATACCTGTTTACGACACAGTTGAAGAAGCACAAGAAAACCATCCAGTTGATGCCTCTATAATTTTTGTGCCCGCTCCCTTTGCAGCAGACGCAGCACTAGAAGCGTTAGAAAACGGTATAAAAATCCTTGTAATAATCACAGAACATATTCCCATAAAAGATTCTATAGAAATAATGGAATATGCAAAGCGCGTTAATGCCACAATAATAGGACCTAACACACCTGGTATCATAACTCCTGGAAAAAGCAAACTTGGAATAATGCCGGCTCACATTTTCAAGCCAGGCAATATTGGCATGGTCTCAAGAAGTGGAACTCTGACATATGAAATAGCATCAAGCCTAACAAGAAAAAATCTAGGGCAATCTACATGTTTAGGTTTAGGCGGAGACCCAATTACAGGATTAAACTTTATTGACACACTTAAAATGTTTGAAAATGATTCTCAAACAAGAGCAATAGTTTTAATAGGGGAGATAGGTGGCAACCTAGAAGAATTAACAGCAGAATATATCGCTAGGGAGAAATATCCTAAACCAATTGTAGCTTTTATAGCTGGACGTTCGGCACCGCCTGGAAAACGCATGGGGCATGCAGGGGCAATTGTAATGGGTAAAGCTGGTACAGCCGAAAGCAAGATTAAGGCCTTAAAAGAAGCAGGTGTTAAGGTAGCAGAAAAGCCAAGTGACGTAGCGAAACTTCTACGTATCTAAAGATTAATGGCAAAAAGTATATTTGTTGGCATAGCATCTGATTGTCAGCTATAAAATAGAGGTTAATTAAATGCCCATCATGGATCCCATTAAGAAATCATTAGCTCAAAAACATAGGCTTTACATGAAGATTTGCAGGGAGTGCGGTGTAAGAAACGCTCCAACAGCAGTCAAATGTAGAAAATGTAGAAGTAAAAATTTGCGTTGGAAGAAAAGAGAAGTTGTAAAGTAAATTTGAATATTTATGTTTCAACTCTACTTGTAAATACAATAATTCCTCTTTTATAAAAAAGGGCATTACGCCACTACAGAATATTGTATAACGTTTCGATGTTGAAAAACGTGTTTGCACATCCGTTCTTTATGAGAGGAATAGCTTGACCCGCTACATTCATATCCTTTGTCAATTCGCCAGCCATTTTTATCTCTTCTCCACAAGCAATTCCAACAACACCTTCGTAATTGTTAGCTCTGAGAATCTGAGGAACGCATGAACCNCCAGGTANAATATATACGTCATACTTCTTCTTCTNNGCAATAGANACTGCCTTATTAATTAAACAATCTGGTGAACAATGAGCACATGTATACGACGGAATATCTGGATTAAATAATGCCTTACAACGGCTATCCATATACTTTCTTGAACAATGTGGCAAAAAAAGTGCTCTCTTTTTTGTTTGAAGAAATTTTTGTCTTTCTAAAAGGTTTCTAGCTTGTATTTCTAAAAGGTCTTGAATAATAAGCACTGCATCAGAAAGGTTAAGACCTGTAGCCTCATCAATTCTAAACTTTTTTATAATTTCTTGAGCTGTTCTACCCATTTTTTTATGAATACTTATTTTATATCCAGCTTTTGTAATCTCTGTAAAGAAAAAACGTGAAATTCTCGAAAGGTCAAATGTAAACTTATATGGCATACCTTAAAGTGTAAGCATACAGACCTTTAAAATTAACTATAATACTTATATCCTGATTCCATCTAAGATGACTCATCTGGAGATACGAAATATGGGTTTACTTAATAGATTGCTAAACCGAAAAAAAGAGAAAAAGACGATAGACGTGAAGCATAAAGAAATTAAAAGTGAACTTGAAGAATTCTGTGGAAACGATAAAGAAACCTATGAAGTATTGTTTGATACAATGTTTCTGGATCCAAGGAAAACAGAAGTTTCTATGGAGGAAGCTGCAGACAAAGCTAAGAAATTTGAGAAAGCCAAGGACTTGTTGAGGGCTAGAATATGGTATGAAATTGCAGGTGCGATGGCAATTTACGAAGGAAATGTGAAAAAAGTAAAGGAATACTTTGGAAAATGTGAAAAACTTTCTTCCAATAAGAAGTATAAAATCCTAAAAGATCCCGAAAAAGCTGTGGCTAAAGCACAAGAATTTTATAAAAAATACCTAACATAACTTCTTTTAATAATAGGCAACAGTATTCTTACTCTTCCAAATCTTCTGTGTAGCCCAAAAGCTCTCTTAGTGATTTCACCTCTTCTCTTAACATGTTTACCTCACTTTCGAGGGCAATAACCTTCGATTCTGCAACTTTTCTTAATTTTTCTATTTCCATCATCAAATTTGCTCGTTCCGTCTCCAAAGTCTTTATTTTTTCACGAAGATTTTTTAATGTCTGCATAAGCTCTCTCCTTATATTTTTAATCTTTTCTACCATGTTTTTAATACTTATCTTTTCTTTTGGCGTTGTGTCAGATTCTAAAGTCGTTCTAAATCTTGCATTGCAGTTTGGACATTTAAATATACCCATTATAATTTTAGGTTTTTCACCATTTTTACTATGCTTTTGAGAAGAAAAATGCCACGTTTTGATAGGATATTCTACGTTACTTCCGCATTTTGGACATTTAACCAACAACTAACACCAGTTAGTATTTTAATTTCATATTGTTTAAAATCTATTTTGTAAAAAATAGTGGGATGTCCTTTTTGTTTAAAACGTTTTACATAAATAAAGAAGGTATACTACTTGCCCTTATTTGTGCTAATGACAATTTATAATTGAAATGCAAAATCTTAAGATATACATGGTGAAAATAAAAAAGAAGGAAGTTAGAGGCTTATGTGGAACATCAACCGTTCAACTAATTCTTTATAACGATTTCTTATTGTAACTTCCGTTACTTGGGCTATTTCAGCTATTTCTCTCTGTGTCTTCCTTTCGCCAGTAAGGACAGAAGCTATGTAGCTTGCAGCGGCAGCGATGCCTGTAGGACCGCGTCCTGAAGTAAGTTTAAGTTCTTTTGCAGCAGCCAAAATTTTGTGAGCTATTTCTTCGACTTTTCCTTGCATTGTCAGCTGATTTGAAAACTTAGTTATGTATTGGCTTGGTTTAAGTGGTGGAATAGAATAGTCCAGCTCTCTTATTAAAAAGCGATAGCTTCGACCTACTTCTTTTTTATTAACGCTTGATGCCTGGGCTATCTCCTCTAATGTTCTTGCTAGTCCACATTGCCTACAAGCTAAGTAAATAGCTGCTGCAGTTACCCCTTGAATAGATCTTCCTCGTATTAGTCTTTCTTTTACTGCTTTTCGATATATGACTGACGCTGTTTCAAGTATATTCTTAGGAAGGTTCAGATTGTTGGCGATCTTTGTTATTTCTGACAATGCGTAAGCAAGATTACGTTCTGTGGCGTCTGAAACTCTTATACGTCGTTGCCATTTTCTTAGACGATATACCTGAGCTTTCTGTCCAGGTGATAGACTTTTTCCATATACGTCTTTATCATGCCAGTCAATCATCGTAGATAAACCTTTATCGTGAATAGTGTATGTCAAAGGGGCCCCAACCCTAGTACGTTTTGTTCGTTGTTCTTCGTCAAAAGCTCTCCACTCTGGTCCTCTATCTGCTATTTTTTGTGCTACTATTAATCCACAATTCATACAAACTATTTCTGCCGTTTCGTAATCACGCATAAGCCTTGTGCTACCACATTCAGGACAGCTTTGAACCTTTACAGTTTCTTCTTGAGAAATCGCTAAAGTTGGATCCACATACTCTTGTTCTTTTTCATCCTCGACCATTTATTTCTTCTCCTTTCTCCTTTTGGAGGGGATTATGTATAGTTGTTTGTTTGCTAACTTTCTAGGTTCTTTAATAGACGGTTTTACTGCTACATACGGCGAGGATGTAGGACCGATTATGTCAAAAACTTTCCCTACAATTGTCAAATTATCGTCAACAACTGTTTGGCCGATTTTCGGGATAGTTTCACTTTTTACTATTATATTCATACTGGGCGATATATGGAGGACTCGGCCTAATCTCTGCAAATTTTTAATTTCCCCTCACGTAAAAACAAGTTTTCAAGGGCAGCATATTATTTAAATTTTTCTACCTTTAAATTCAAAAAATGGCTTTTTTCGGCTAATTGCGGCTAAAATCAGCATAAAATTTCAGTTTTGCTCGAACAAAAAGCTCCTTTACGAAAATTTAGCCAAAAAATTTTAAATTTACATGTGAAATTTCTAAAACTAAATTATGTTTTTTTACCATTTTCGTTTTTCACTAATATCACAATTTTTTCCCTTCCTTTTTTCTGCCGTCTTATTAGTCCCTTCCTTTCCATATCCGAAAGAGTTTCACTAACTTTAGATTTTGATAATCCAAGTTTCTCTACTAGTGTGGATTGACGTGAAAAGCCTCCATTTTCTTTTAGGATTTTTATTATTTTATCTATGTCACTTTCAATTTCAAAGGTCACCGATGAGATTTGTTCAAATTTTTCTTCTTTTCTGTTAGTGGTTCTAAATCTATAAAAAACAATCAACAAACTTGCACTAAGAGCTAACATACTGATTACAAGACCATAGGTTTGTAAATAATAAAAAAAACTATTAGTTTCCCTGATCATTTTAATAGTTGGCGTTTTTGCTTCAAATTTTTTAGGTCCAATCCATACAAGCAGTCTATCCGTCTTCTTGATATAAGTGGGAGCTGGACTCACCTCAACAACTGTGTAACCTTCAGGATAAAAAATGTCTAACTCGTTATTTTCCAGAAGAACTAAACCCACTTCGAATACATCGCCCACATGAATCTCTCCATCCTTGATTAAGGCAAAACCTACCCAGAAAAATTCATATTCTATTATTCCTCGGAGTCCTGTTATTGTTTGGAGAATATAAGCAGAAACATTAAAGTTTCTGGCGTCCATAATCCTGTTAGTAATGTGGCTTGCTCTATTCACCATAAAACGCGTTTCATGGGAAAACTTCTCCAGAAGCCCTTCCCGTATATTCTCAAAAACCGAAAGATACTGTTCAAATACGGCCACATCTTCCTCTGTGATTAAGATAAATGTTCGTCTAAAGCTATATATTGCTGAACCGTTACTATAAACTTTAATAGAGAATAGCCTTATCTCTTCAAGCTCAAATTCCCCTGAAACTGTTGCCATTTTAAAAACAAAAAGGTGGACACCTGCTAACAGAAGCAGTGCTAACATCACCTTGATTTTCATTCTTCTTCCATCTGAATAATGAAATAGTTTCTATTTAAATACATTGAAAACAGAATCTATATCAGAGAAACATGGAAAAAGTTAGGAAAAACATTTTCATATAACCTAATATCTAGAAAACGATATTCTACAATTTATCAACTAAAAAGAACTATTTTGAAAGTTCTAAAACAAATACGAACGGTTACAAACACTGTTTCCGAAAAACAAGCTCAGAAAAGCTTTTATTTTAGAAAAACAAGTAATTTTATAGAGGAATGAAAAATGAAAAGAAATTTAGTAAGCTCCGTATTATTTAGCTTCTTGGCAACTACGTTGCTCCTAGCACCGGCAATAGCTTCAACATACACTGTAACTTTGCGATTGTTAACACCCAGCGGTGAAGAATTATATACTGCAACTTATCCAGAAAAGGTAGACAATATGACATTAACTGTTCCAGAGCCATTATACTTAATGATAGTTAGCATATATGGAACAAATAAATTTACAACTCCTTTCAACCTAACCTTCTTTGCTGCTCCTGCTTGCATTCTGGAGGTAACAAGTGAACCACCAGGATTTACTGTGACTTTTGAGCCTATGACGATTCCTGATTTTAACGAAGACGGTGAAATTGACATCTTTGATATGGTAAAAGTTGCAAGATGCATCGAAGTTGAAGTTGGACCGCCAGAAAATTACGACATGTTCGTTGATCTAAACTTCGACTTAACAGTCGACATCTTTGATCTAGTTCAAATTGCTCAACACATCGGAATAGTCGTCAATCCTCCAGAGTTGCCGTAGGTGTCATGCGAACCATCACCGCTTTAGCACATCTCCCTTCTCTTTTTTTGTAATTTCTGTCAGAGAATAAAATAGATAAATATCGAGAGAGAAAAATGAACATGGGAGGAATAGAGATAACCAAAAAGGCCCCCGCCTTACTATTGATTCTAGCCCTTGTAATATTAATTCATGCAAATCATCAAGCATATCAGACATTAAAAGCTGATAATTCCTTTGTATCCCTAGCGACTTCATCTTCTGAAACAATTTTGTTTGTCAATCCTCCAAGATCCTTCACAGAAGTAAACAATGAATTTTTAATAAACGTTTCAATCGCCAATGTTACGGATCTCTACGGTTGGGAATTTAAGATAAAATGGAATTCAACGCTGCTAGACGCTAGAAATGTCACAGAAGGTACTTTCCTTAAGACTCAAAGCGAAACTTTTTTTGTAATCGACATAAACAACACTGCAGGATACATAAGAGCAGCCTGCACACTTATTGGAGACATACCAGGAGTAAATGGCAGTGGAACATTAGCAACAATTGAATATTATGTAGAGACACCAGGAGAATGTGTATTAGATCTTTACGACACGAAATTGGTCAATTCAACAGAACAACCAATAGGACATAACATAAACGACGGATATTTCAGTTCAGTTTTACATGACATTTCCATAACTCAAGTTAGAGTATCACCAACTACAGTTTTCATAGGAGAACTTGTAGAAATAAATGTAAGTGTATTAAATGAGGGAACTGCCCAAGAAATTTTCAATCTAACTGCCTATGTTGACTCGACAATTATTGGATTAGAGTCCGTTTTATTAGATAACAATGCATCAACCATCGTGACATTTTCATGGGATACTCAAGGCTTTACAAAAGGAGACTATCTGATTTCAGCTGTTGCCAGCGTGGTTCTAGGCGAATCGGATACCACAGATAATACTAAAAGTGCACCTGAACTTGTAAAACTGCTCTCTCCTAATCATGATGTTACTGTTAGCAAGGTTGAATTGTATAAGAATGTAGTGGGTGAGGGCTTTGTAGTGAATGTAACGGTAAGTGTTAAGAACTATGGGGATTTTGATGAAAACTTCAACGTCACAACATACGTAAACGAGACAACCATCGATACTAGAAACATAAATTTAATCAGCGGGAGCAACACCAAGTTCACTCTATTATGGAATACTACCGGCTTTGCTAAAGGCAACTACACTGTAAGTGCTTATGCCTGGCCTGTTCCAAATGAAACCGACACGTCTGACAACAACTTTACTGACGGTTGGATAATAGTCACGCTGATAGGCGACGTTAATGGCGATTTCATAGTCGACCTTAAAGACGTTTA